>NZ_JAMYMV010000012.1:0-119980 GCF_040318715.1 Mesorhizobium sp. M1050
TAACGCGCCGCAAGAACAGCATGAATTGGGCCGCCAAACTGGCTCAGAACACTCGCAAAAACAGCGTTTATGGATGCGCACTAGCTAGGCAATATCGACATGATCCGCTACGTATTCATAATGCATAAGATTGTGCCGAATAATGGATAAATCGGATATCACGTTCGAACGCATCCGCACCTTCGTTCGCGTTGCGGAACGGGGTAATCTGTCGCTGGTTGCCAGCG
Source organism: Mesorhizobium sp. M1050 (assembly GCF_040318715.1). NCBI lineage: Bacteria > Pseudomonadati > Pseudomonadota > Alphaproteobacteria > Hyphomicrobiales > Phyllobacteriaceae > Mesorhizobium > Mesorhizobium sp. M1050. The sequence goes on from NZ_JAMYMV010000012.1 coordinate 228, forward strand.
AACTCGGCATAGGGCAATCGACGGTTACGCGGCATTTGCAGGAGCTTGAAGAGGCGGTGGGTGTGCCTTTGCTCAGCAGGACCACCCGGCGGGTCACGCTGACCGATGAGGGTAGGCGGTACTATACAAACAGTATCCAGATCCTGCGCCTTGTCGAGCAGGCCGGCGACGAAGCGCGGGGCGCACGTGGCGCGCCGGCTGGCACCATCCGGATATCCTGTACGGCCGCTTTCGGGGTCTTGCACACCACCCGGCTCATCTTCGCCTTTCAGGACCGATATCCCGACATCGGAATTGACCTCAGCCTCACCGATGAGCGTGTGGATTTGGTCCGGGAAGGCGTCGATATTGCGCTTCGCTTGGGACCACTTACTGACAGCTCGTTGAAGCTGCGGGCCCTCGGCCTGTCACGGCGCCTGCTCGTGGCATCGCCGGATTATCTGGCGGCGCGAGGGAGACCGGCTGTCCCGTCGGACCTGTCTGGACATGAGGGCATCCGGATGTCGAACGTGGCGGGCAGTGAAACTCTTGCTTTGCAGGGCGCTGGAGGCGAGCGCTATATGGTGCCCTTCGCGGGGCGACTGCGTGTCGACCATGGGCTTGCCGCGCGTGAGGCCCTGGTCGCGGGTCGAGGGATCGCACCGGCTCATCGATGGCTTGTCGGAGATCTTTTGGAGGCTGGCCTGCTCGAGACCTTACTGGATGATTATTCGCTGCCGTCCGTCCCGTTGAACATGTTGATCGTCCCGGAGCGCGCGGGCGTTGCAAGGGTTCGCCTGCTGGTCGACTTTCTGGCTGAACGGATAGCCGATATCCCGGGGATCGAGAAGTCCATCTCACAGCGTTAGCCGCTATCTGGTCTGCCCAGAAGAGTAGCTTGCGATAGCGCCAACCATCGTTTATCGCCGATGGACGATGAGCGACAGCCCCTTCGAAACCCATACACTCCGCTCCGCGTCGGAGGCCCCGGACAGCCGCGCCGTCGCTGCTCGGCTGGCAGCGCTTTCGCACCCGGCGCGTATCGAAATCCTGAAATACCTGTCGGCCAGCAGCTCCTGTTGCTGCCGCGAGGTCGTCGATCGTTTCGATCTGGCGCAGTCCACCGTGTCACAGCATTTGAAGATATTGGTCGAAGCCGGGCTGGTCCGGTTCGAGCCTGATCGCCAACGCTCGCGCTATGCGATCGACCACGCAGCGCTCGCCGATGTCTCGATGTCGCTGACCGCGCTCGTCAATTCCTGCTGCTCCGGCCGCTAGATCCATGATCCCGAAAACTGCAGCCCTGTTTTCGGAAGAGATCATAGTCAAAAAGACATAAGAAGAAGGCACAAAGAATGGCCAAAAAAACCGTCTCCGACTCTTCGACCTTCAAGACGCTGCTCAACCTGTGGCCCTATATGTGGCCGGCGGATCGTGCGGATCTGAGAGCCCGGGTCACCTGGGCGACGCTTCTGTTGGTTGTGGCCAAGCTGACGCTGGTCGCCGGTCCCTATTTTTTCAAATGGGCGACCGACGCGCTGGCCGGTGACGCCAAATCGGTGCCGCCGCTGCCGAGCTTTCTGCTGGCGCCTGTCATGCTGGTCGTCGCCTACAATGTCGTGCGCCTGGTGCAGCTTGGCTTCAATCAGTTGCGCGACGCGCTGTTTGCCCGCGTTGGCCAGTACGCAGTGCGCCAGCTTGCTTTCCGCACCTTCGTCCACATGCACCAACTGTCGCTGCGCTTTCATCTCGAGCGCCGCACCGGCGGCCTGTCGCGCATCATCGAACGTGGCACCAAGGGCATCGAGACGATCGTGCGCTTCATCATGCTTAATACAGCGCCGACGATTCTCGAATTCGCGCTGACCACCGGCATCTTCGCCTACACCTATGGCTGGAAATATGTGGCCGTCGTGGCGGTCACCGTCTGGGTCTATGTCTGGTTCACTGTGCGCGCCAGCGACTGGCGCATCTCGATCCGCCGCGACATGAATGATAGCGACACCGACGCCAACACCAAGGCGATCGATTCGCTGCTCAATTACGAAACAGTCAAGTATTTCAACAACGAAGGCATGGAGGCCGAGCGCTTCGACCGCTCCATGGCACGCTACGAGATATCGGCAACGCGCATCTGGACCTCGCTTGGCTGGCTGAATTTTGGCCAGGGCATCATCTTTGGCCTCGGCACAGTCATCGTCATGTGCATGTCGGCGCTGGAGGTGCAGGCCGGCACGCAGACGGTCGGCGATTTCGTCTTCATCAACGCCATGCTGATGCAGTTGTCGGTTCCGCTCAATTTCATCGGCTTCATCTACCGCGAAATCCGCCAGGGGCTGACCGATATCGAGCAGATGTTCGACCTTTTGGATGTGCCGCAGGAGATCGTCGACAAGCCGGATGCGAAGCCACTTACTGTTAGCGCCGGCAAGGTCGAGTTCCGCGACGTTCAATTCTCCTACGACCCGAACCGCAAGATCCTGAAGGGCGTCAGCTTCGAGGTGCCGGCCGGCAAGACCGTCGCCATTGTCGGGCCATCGGGCGCCGGCAAGTCGACCATCTCGCGGCTTCTATTCCGCTTCTACGATGTGCAGGACGGCCAGGTGCTGATCGACGGCCAGGATATCAGGGACGTGACGCAGGAGAGCTTGCGCGGAGCAATCGGCATGGTGCCGCAGGATACTGTGCTGTTCAACGACACCATCGCCTACAACATCCGCTACGGCCGCGTCGGTGCCAGCGAGGAGGATATGCGCAAGGCTGCCGAACTCGCCCAGATCGGCCCCTTCATCGAGCGGCTGCCAGATGGCTACAAATCGATGGTCGGTGAGCGTGGGCTGAAACTCTCGGGCGGCGAGAAGCAGCGCGTGGCGATCGCCCGCACCATCCTGAAAGCCCCGCCGATCCTGATGCTCGACGAAGCGACTTCGGCCCTCGACAGCCACACCGAGCAGGAAATCCAGGCGGCGCTCGACCTGGTCAGCCGCGGTCGCACCACCATCGTCATCGCCCACCGGCTGTCGACGGTGATTACGGCCGACGAGATCATCGTGCTGCAGGACGGCCAGATCGCCGAGCGCGGAACGCATGCCGAACTGATGCACAAGCATGGCCTCTACGCCTCGATGTGGGATCGCCAGCGCGAGGCAACGGAAGCCGAGGAGCGGCTGCGCATCGCCCGCGAGGGCGACGAACTTGGCGTCATCGTTCGCCGCCGGCTATCCGAGGTGAATTGATGCCGCCTACCAGGTGAGCCGCCTACCAGATGAGAAGGAAGAAATTTCCGCTTGACCTCAACTTAAGTTGAGATTGTAGGTCGTTCTTGGAGCCCGGAAGCAACATGATCCAAGAACGGAATGATCGAAATGAGCAAGGGAAATCAGAACGTTAACGGCGGCAGCGTGTTCAGGGTGGACAAATTCGTCGTCCCGGCCGCCGCTCGCGAGGAGATACTCGCCAAGGTCCGGACAACGCATGAATTGCTGCGCCGGCAGCAGGGCTTCGTGCAGGATTTCCTGCTCGAGCAATTCTCGGGGCCGGGCGAATTCAACCTCGTCACCATCGTCGAATGGGAGAGCCAGGCGGCCGTCGACAATGTCGTGCCGATCGTCAAGGCGGCGCACGAGCGCATCGCCTTCAACCCGCAGGAGACGATCGCCCGGCTCGGTGTTCGGGCCGACATCGCCAACTATCGGCGTGTTCCCGGACTGTAATAGGATTTCCTACGGCCAGCCGACGCCGGGTGCCGGTGCGTCCACGCTGAGCACCTGGCCGGTGCGCGCGTCGCTGACCATGTGCTCGAAGCCACGCCATTCGGCGGCGAGAATGAACAGCGTTTTCCTGTCGGTGCCGCCCAGCATGCAGGCAAAGCAGCCGCGATCGGCAACGACCGTCTGCAACACCTCACCGCCTTCGCTCACGCGCACGCAATGCTTGTTGGGAACATCCGCATACCAGATCGCCCCCTCGGCATCGAGGCAGATGCCGTCGGGATAGCCGTCCACATCAGCCCAGACCCGCCGGTTGGACAGAGTGCCGTCGGCCGCAATGTCGAAGGCAGTCAGCCTGTTGGCATGCGATTCGGCGACGATCAGCGTCTTGTTGTCCGGGGTGACCGCCATACCGTTGGCAAAGGCGATGTTTTCCGCCACTTGCCGGACGGCACCGCCCGGCGTGACCAGCACGATCGTGCCGGGACCGAAATGCTCGCCCGGCGCCGGCGCCGGGCCGCCGCCATTGACATAGATGTTGCCACGCCCATCGACAACGATCTCGTTCCACGGGCTATTCGAGAGGCTGCGCAAATCGGCATGGGTGACGAGCCTTCCATCTGCTTCCTGTCGCAATAGCAAGCCGTCGCGACCGGAGATGACAAGCAGACGGCCATCCGGCAGCCAGTCGATGGAGTAGGGCAGGACAGCTGGCACGGTGAGCGTGACCTCGCGGTTGCCGTCGGCATCGACGGCGACGATCTCGCCGGTCCCCCAATTGCAGACCCAGAGCCGTCCGTCGTGCCAGCGCGGCGACTCGCCGAAGGCGAGGCCGGCGGTCAGGAGATGCGCTTGGGTGGCCGGTTGTTTCTGCATTTGCGAGAGCTCCTTGTTGCGCACGTCATCATGGCCGGGCGGTCCAGAAAGACGCTGTCTCACCAAGGACGGATGACGGCGTGCGTTGCCGACAGGCATCACGCAACAATTCAACTCGGCCACCGCTACGCTGAGCTCCTGAAGCAAAATCTCGAAATCAGTTTTCTGAATGCTCTAAAAACGTCGGCGACTAGACACTTGAAAATGAATTTCAAATGCTTTTATTTGCTCTTCAAGGTATTATTCTGCTGCTGCAGATAAGAAGGCCGCTGGCATGTTCGGAATTTTTTCGCGGAAGAAAAAGCTTCAGCAGTCGAGAACGGTTTCGCCCGTCCGTTCGGAGCAGCCGATGGCCAGCCCGCATGTGTCTTCAGTTATTGTCCCGTTTTCAGCTGTCGAGCGCGCTGCCAAGGAGAATTACGTTGCTGATCTCGTGACCGCGGTCATGGATTTCGTCAACGCGATGCTCAATCAGGGCCTCTACAAAGATCACGAAATTCCGGCATCGGCGAGGCAGTTTTTTCATACCGATCTCTACGCCCTGGAAGTAAGCAATGGCGGCCACAGCCAATTTATCCGCAACTACCATGGTGGCTTCGACAAAATTACCTCCGATGCGAGGTTGGCTCTGGCTGGAATGCGAGCGACAAATCATTTGGCTGCTTTGGAACAAATGGTCGCTTGGGTCAGGGAACACCCAAAAGAAGCGGAGGAACAGACCGGATTCGAAGGTGGTCGCGCTGATTTCCTTGATGAGCTCGACGATCTTTTTTACAAGGAGGAAGATAGCGTCCCGTTGCTTGCCCGCGCAGTGGGTTGGATTGCCTCATGGCCTGAACTGGAGATTGTCGACGATGCCGAATGCCAGGAGGCCATTCTCGACGTTGTGATGGCTAATCCCAGGCGTGAACCTCGATTGCGCCATCGCTCGGTGTTCCATCTGAAAGCAGTGATGACGAGCCGACTTCAAGTGGGCATCGGTTTAGCCTGTGCAGGCTTGCCGCAACCCGAGGTCAAGCTCGGGGTCGGCGAAGGAAGGGTGTTGGACATAGACGGCGAGAAGCAGATGGCTTTTCCTGTCGTAACCAATGCCTGCAGGGCGCTTTTGTGCGTGGTCACGTCGACACATGCAGCGGCATACCAGTACCTTGCTGCCGATGGCACGGAACTGGAACTCGACTTCGGACCCAACGACAGCGTCACCGACGACATCGATGAGTTATTTGGTGACAGTGTTCCACGTGTCGGCTTGAAGCTGTCGCATGTCGGCGCCGATTCAATAGCGACCGTCATCAAATTGGCTGAAGCCTATCGGGCGCCAGCAGCCCTCGACCTTCTTTTGCGCAGGGCTGGAGTAGACACTGCAGGAGCAGTTGCCTTGCCGTCGATGTTGGTTCCGAGAGAGGGAGGATCGGTCGTCAGTTGGACAGTTGCTGCTGGCGCTAGACCATTGCTCTTGTTGTCCGCTCCCAACGGCAGCATGCTCTTGAGATCGAGCGCGGAAGACCCGCTAGCGGACGCCGGTAGGCTTGAAATCGAAGAACATTTTGCGCGAGCCGAAGCCGATGGCGCCAACTAATCTGGTCCGGTCGTCTCGATGGCGCCGCGCTACTTTTTCTCCGTCAGGAAGAACGTTCCATCAGCATGGTCGGCGCAAATGGCCTTTTCCGCCACGCTGGCGGCCTTGCTGCAGTCAAAGGATAGCTTGGCTTGCGCTATTGCGCTGCCATTCGATGCCGCCAGCGCGAGCAGAACCTACTTGTGGCGGCCCATCGCTTGGCAATGAGGTGCACCGTGTTGGGGTTTAGGATCATGGGCGGTCGGCTTGTTCCCGCATTTTGAACCGGCGGTGCCCCGAATTCTGCCGACAATGACGCCGACAGGCAAGCGCACCACCGCTTCTGTAGGACGCGGCCAATACAGCCTTGCCGATTGTTGCGTTGCGGCGAGGGGGGCTTTCGGCTATTGAGGCCGCAATTGAAACGGAGCCCGTTTTTACCCGATGAGCCTTGTCGATACGGTCAAGAACGCGTTCGTACCGATCCATCGCGAAGGCTATCCCTTTATCGCGGCCTTTGGCGCGGCGACGCTTTTCCTCGGCTATTTTTCCTCGATCCTGTTTTGGATCGGCCTTATCCTGACGGCCTGGTGCGTCTATTTCTTCCGTGATCCCGAGCGCGTCACGCCGGTCGACGACCACCTCGTGGTCAGCCCCGCAGACGGCATCATCTCTGCGGTCGGGCCGGCCGTGCCGCCGCGCGAGCTTGGTCTCGGCAACGTCGAAATGACCCGTATCTCCGTGTTCATGAACGTGTTTTCCTGCCATGTGAACCGCGCTCCCGTACGCGGGCGCATCACCAAGATCGAGCATCGGCCGGGAAAATTCCTCAATGCCGAACTCGACAAGGCCAGCACCGAGAACGAGCGCAACGGCCTGGTCATCGAGAGTCCCAACGGCACGGTTGCGGCTGTGCAGATCGCCGGCCTGGTGGCGCGCCGCATCGTCTGCTGGGCCGAGGCCGGCGGCTCGATCGCCATCGGCGAGCGCTTCGGCCTGATCCGCTTCGGCTCGCGTGTCGATGTGTTCCTGCCGCTGGCCGCCACGCCGCGTGTTGCCGTTGGCCAGACGGCGGTCGGCGGCGAAACGGTGCTGGCCGAATTCGGCGGTGTCGCCGGCACGCCTCTTGTTCGGATTTCCTGACCGTGGGCACGCAATACAAAAAGTTCGAGGCCCATGCCAGCGGCGGTCCGCGCATCCGCGAAATCCCGATGCGCATGGTGCTGCCCAATCTGGTCACGGTACTTGCCATCTGCGCCGGCCTGTCCGGCATCCGCTTCGGCTTCGAAGGCCGCTTCGAGCCGGCGGTGGTGATGGTGCTGCTTGCAGCCTTCCTCGACGGCATTGACGGCCGCCTGGCGCGGATGCTGAAGGCAACCTCCAAATTTGGCGCCCAGATGGATTCGCTGGCCGACATCGTCAATTTCGGCGTGGCACCTGCTCTGGTGCTCTATGCCTTCCTGCTCGACCGCGCCGGCTCGCCGGGCTGGATCGCTGCACTTCTGTTCGCCATCGCCTGCGGGCTGCGGCTCGCCCGTTTCAACGTGCTCGACGACGACAAGGCCGATCGCCCCCTATGGCAGTCCGAATATTTCGTCGGCGTGCCGGCGCCGGCCGGCGCCGTGCTGGTGATGCTGCCGCTCTATCTTTATTTCCTCCGCACCGGGCTGGAGCCCAGTCGTCCAGCCGCCTTTGTCGCCACCGGCTTCACCATTCTGGTCGCCTTCCTGCTGGTCAGTCGGCTGCCGGTCTATTCCGGCAAGAACCTGAGAATCCCGGGCGACAAGGTGCTGCCGATTATCCTTGGTGTCGTGCTCTACGTGCTCCTGCTGATGACTTATCCCTGGTACACGCTGACGGCGTCGGTCGCCGGCTACCTGATCTTCCTGCCGTTCAGCGTGCGCGCCTATTCGAAACGCGCCAAGCTGGAGGGTGAGAAGATACCGCCTTCGGATATAGGTTAAGTCATTATCTCCCCCCTTGAGGGTCAGATGGCCGGCAGGCCAGAGGGGGTCGCGCGCGTGAAGCGCCAACCTCTGACTGTCGCAAGACACCCGGTCGAACCGACCCCCTCTGTCGCCTTCGGCGACATCTCCCCCTCAAGGGCAGGGCTATCGCATATGAGTAAAGAGGTCATAGAAGAAGTCTTTGCTCCAGTTTGCCCTTCGCATCTTGCTGGCAATTGGTTTGTCGAGCGGATGGGCAGCCAAGATGTTTTGCGCGAGTCTTCGGATGACGGCCAGATTTTGTGGAGCGTTGTCCTTTCGGGTGCGGGCGTCATCTTCATGGAAGACAACATCGAGGCTCCAGTGCAACTGGTTTTCGATTGTCCAGTGGGCACGTACGGTCTCGGCCAATTTCCTGGGCGTGAGCAGCTTGGAGAGCGCGATGTAGCGGACCGACGCAGCCGTTTTATTGTCGGCCGTGCGCAGGGCTTCGATGCGACCGATGGCCTTGAGGCCTGGGAACACAGGCAGGTCCTTGAGTTTGGCAAGCGGCAAGATGCTGGCTCGGCGCACTTCGGTGCGGCCGTGAGCAGTGTCGCGCGTTTCGAAGCAGGCGATCTCGCCTGCCGCGGCAAAGCTTTTCTCAGCCGCGGCAAACAGACGGCCACGATTGGCCTTCAGCCCGAAGGCGTAATGCGCCTTCTGCGCAATCAGCGCTTGGGCCGTGTCGGGGCGGCAATGCAGGGCGTCGGCGGTGACCGTGCAGCCCTTAAGATCCAAGCTCTTCAGCAACGCCAGCGTCGCCCCGACCTCGTCGGAGGCCAGCGCCCGCGTTGTCGCAATCGCCAGCCTGGTCTCGGCATCCCAGGCACTGACCATCAGCGGCGGCATGAAGGCACGCCCCTTCTCATAGCCGCGCCTGAGCGCCTTGCCGTCGATAGCCACCACGCCACGCGGCGGGCCAAGTCCAAGTTCGCGCAGCAACGCCGACATGAAGGCGCTCAGCGCGTTCGACAATTCCTGCGGATCAAGAAGCCGAAACACCCGGCTGAAGGTGTCGTGGCTCGGACATCCATGCTTCAGTTCGACGATCTCTTTCAGATCGTCTTCCCGCCCCTCCACGAATTCAGCAATGTCCACACAGCTTTTGGCACCGCACAGCGTCGCTGCAAGCGCCAGGAACAGAAGCTCCGCAAGATTATGCCGCGCATTGATATCGCGCGGATCTCGAACCTCGCGCAGGATAGACATAACCAACGGCACTGCGGCCTCCTCTGTAACGAGAAAGCCTCTCAAGAATCCCTCTTTTCCTACTTGGCAAGAGCAAATCAACTTATCTGCGATTCCCCTGCCCTCAAGGGGGGAGATTACGCCGCGACGCCGAGTCCCAGCCTGTCGATCGCCAGCTTTCTCGTCGACACATAGTCTGTCTTGCCGGAACCCAGCACCGGGATTTCCTCGACCTTGACGATGTCGTTGGGCACCATCAGTTCGGCCGCACCTGCCTGTTTGCCGAATTTGCGCAACTCGTCGGGATTGGCGTCGTCGGCCGTGGTGACCAGCACGATGCGTTCGCCCCGCCGCTTGTCCGGCACGGCCACCGCCGCGTGCCGTTCTTCCGGCCATAGCGACTGCACCAGCATCTCGACCGCGCCGAGCGACACCATTTCGCCGGCGATCTTGGCAAAGCGCTTGGCGCGGCCGCGTATGGTGATGAAGCCTTCGCGGTCGACCGAAACGATGTCGCCAGTGTCGTGCCAGCCGGTCAAGGGCTGCAGTTCACCGGGACGCTCCGCGGTCATGTAGCCCATCATCAGGTTTGGTCCGTCGAGCCACAATTGTCCGGCGCCGGAGATGCCTTCGACCGTCTCCAGCTTCATGCGCATGGCCGGCAGCAGCCGGCCGACGGTGCCGTCGCGGCCATGGATTGCGGTGTTGACGGCAACCACGGGGGCGGCCTCGGTCAGTCCGAATCCTTCGATGATCTCCGCCTGGAAGCGTTCGCGATAGATGCGGCGGGTTTCCGGCTTCACCGCTTCGGCGCCGGCGACGACGAAGCGCAGGCTGGAAAAATCACCATCCTTGGCGGTGCGCGCATAATTGGCGAGGAACGTGTCGGTGCCGAACATGATGGTCGGTTTCGCCTTGCGCGCCACCTCGGGGATGATCTTGTAGTGGAGAGGCGAGGGGTAGAGGAACAACTTCACGCCGGTGACCAGCGGCAGGATGGTGCCGCCCGTCAGCCCGAACGAGTGAAACACCGGCAGCACGTTGAGAAGGATGTCGGCGGGCGAGATGGTGATGCGTGCCTCGGCTTGCATGGCGTTGGCAAGCAGGTTCTTGTGCGAAAGGATCACCGCCTTGGGCGTGCCTTCCGATCCTGAGGTGAACAGGATCACCGCCGGCTTGGCCGCATCCAGCCGTTGCAGCGGCCAGCGCCAAAGCAAGGCGGCGGCAAGCTTGTCCAGCGCCGTGACGCCTTCGCGCACATCCTCCAGCCAAAGCAGCCTGGCACCGCCCTTTTCGACAGCCTCGACGATATCGGCAAGGTCGGCCTTCTCGACGAAGGCGCGGGAGGAAATCACGGTCCTTATCACCGCCGTGCGCACCGCCGCAGTCACGCTCGCCGGCCCTGCCGTATAGTTGATCATCGCTGCCACCCGGCCGGCGGACAGAAGCCCGGTAAGCGACAGCACGACGCCATTGGCGTTCGGCACCATCAGCCCAACCGCTTCGCCCGGCGCCGTGACCGCCTCGAAGCGGCGGCCGAGGACCCGGGCGCCGATGAACATCTTGCGGTAGCTCAGCGCGCCGGAGATGACGTCCTCGATGATCGGGTGAGAAGCGCCGACGCGGTCGGCAGCATCGCGCATGGCCAGGAACAGGCCGCGATCGAGGTTAGTGGCGAAAAGCCGTGCCTCGGCGACGCGGTCGAACAGCGCATTGGTGTTTGAGGCCTGGTCGGGGTTGCGCGCCACCAGTTCGGCGATGGTCATCGGCTCCAGCACACTGATCGACAGTTGCGGAAAGCAGTGCCGTGGTGCCTTGTCCGCCGGCGTCAACGACACCGACAGGCTTCGTGCGCCGCCCACGAAGACCGGCACGATGCTGGCGTTCGCCTGCATGGCGATGCGGGTGACGGCACGAAACAGCCGAAACGTCTTGACGTCAGGCTCGACCGCATCCGGCAGATAGACGGCGAGCCGGCCTTTGCCTTTGAGGACACGCACCAGCCGGCGGCTGACGAAGACGTGTTCCGCATTGAAGGCGATGGTGCGGCCAAGCCCGCGCCACGGTTCGAGCCAAGGGGACCGCGCCGAGACCTCGTCGAGTATGTGCAGTGTGTCGTCCGGCAGAAGCGACAGCATCAGCGCCGGCTCGAAACGCGACTGATGCGAGATGACGTAGATGACGGGAGCCTGCGCGTTGCGGGCGATCCTGATGCGGGCGTCGGCGATCCGGTAGGCGAGCTTGAACGGCACATAGAGCAGCGCCTGGGTGAAGCGCACGCCGAGGCGGAATTTTTCCACCACGCCGATCAGCAGCCAGGCGAGGGCAAGACCTGCAAGCAGCGCCAGTGTCAGGATCATGCCGCGTCTCTCCCAACGTTTTATCATCTCGGCTCTTTTGCGGCCGCTTCGCCAAGAACCTAGACCATGTGGGAGCAACGTCAATGCGGATGAGGGCAAGCTTACCTTCTCGCCCCGCGCGAAAATGGTCTGTATTCACGCCGCCTTCAACCGTCCGCTGATGAAACGGAATTCCTGCGTCTTGCCGCCATAGCCATAGGCCGCCGCCGGCACTTCGTGCACGAAGGCATAACTTTCCTCATGCACGCCGCCCAACAGGCGGCCGAAGGCCGCAAAGATCGCCTTGAGATAGGCCTCCAGCTCGAGCTTGGTGTTGGTGCCGTCAACCACCTTGATATCAAGCCAGAACGTATGGGTGCCGTCCTCGGCCAGCGACTTGCCGCCGGCGAACCAGTGCTGCGGATCGATGTAGGATATGGCAACCGCGGTGATCGTCGGATCCTTGCGCAGCTGCGTGGCGGTGATTTCGGTGACTTCTTTTGCGATGCGAGTGGAAAGAGCCGCGTCAGGCCTGCCGGTGACGCTGATGTTGATGATGGGCATTTCTCTTCTCCTTGGTTCGAGCGGCGTCTGATCGCCGCTGGACGGGACTATGTCACCCCTATTCAGTCAAGAAAATCGAATTGTTTTTAACTTAAAGTTCGATATTATCAAATTATGGAAACGCTTGATCCCGATCTGCTCAGAACCTTCCTAGCGTTCGTCGACAGCGGCTCACTGGCCCAGGCGGCTTCAAATGTCGGCCGTTCGCCCTCGGCGGTTACCGCCCAGATGCAGCGGCTGGAGGAAATCGTCGGCGAGCCGCTACTGGCGCCGCAAGGGCGGGGCCGCGGCCTGACGCCGGCGGGTGAGGACCTCGTCGGCCATGCCAGGCGTATCCTTGCCGCCCATCGGGAGGCATGGCTGGCGCTGAAGGGGGCACGCGCTGCCGGGCGCGTCGCCATCGGCACGACACAGGATTTCGCCGATAGCGGCCTGCCGGACCTGCTGCGTGCCTTCGCCGTCAGTCACCCGCGCGTCAGGATCGAATTGCGTGTCGGCCGCTCCGCCGAACTGGCGGAGGCGCTGCAGTCCGGCGGACTCGATCTGGCGATCGTCATGCGTCAGGCGGCAGTGCCGGACGAAGTCGGCGTTCTGCGTGAGCCGATGATATGGCTGTGCTCGCAAAAAGGCTTGGCCTCGCGGCAGGAGGAACTGCCGCTGGCGCTGCTCGATCCCTATTGCGGCTTTCGCGAAGCGGCACTTGCCGCGCTCGATGCGGCCGGCCGCCGCTACCGCATTGCTGCCGGAAGTGCCAGTCTGGCCGGCCTGCGCACGGCGGTGAACGCCGGTGTCGCGTTGACGCTGCGAACGGCCCGCTTTGCCCATTCCGGCATTATCGAGGCGCCGCGCGAGCTTGGCCTGCCGCAGGTTCCGACGGCTGAATTCGCGATCCGGCTGCGCGCCGGCGCCGATGGTCCGGCGGGTGATCTGGCGACACTGCTCAGTGGCAACCTTGCCTCGTCGGCCGGCTGAACGGCAAAGAAAAAGCCGACGTTGGGGTCGGCTGAGAGTAGGACGGGCCGAGGGGTTTGGGGGGACTTGGGGATGGCCCGTCGCACCAACAATGCCTGACCCGGATAATGGTTCCACGACTGTGTAACTTTTTTTAAGAATATTTGACGTCATGCGTTGCGAGCGGGCCATCAGCCAATCCCGCCCAGCATGGGCAAACACAGCGCACAACACGATAGTGCCGCCTATCATGCTGGCGACTGGTGCAATCCGCCCAGGAACAGAAAGGCAAACCGGACCGCGAACCGCACTTCGGCCGAGCAGAGCAATCCGGATTCGGCCGCCGGGATGAGCCGCGCGTCCTCCGTCCACAGGATCGGCTGCGTGCGCTATACGGGTGAAACTCGGTGCAGCGCTACGCCAGCCCCGTGCTCATGTTGGGGCGGACGTTCCATGGCGAGCTGCGCTGTCACAAAGCTTATTGCGTCACCTGATAGAGCTCCGAGGCGGCTTCTTTCAGGGCGCGCCGACCATCGGATCTGAAATACATCATGTGCCCGCCCTCGACGACATCGAGATGGATCGGCTTGGCATTGGCGAGCGACGAGATCTGGTTCACCAGGTAACGCGAGGCGAGGTAAGGCGTGACCAGGTCGGTGTAGCCGTTGACGATCACGACGCCGAGCGAAGGGTTCAGCGAGCGTGCTTTTTGCAGATCATTCATCACCCCGGCATAGCCTTGCCGTGAGGCGCTGGTCCCGTAATCCCAATTGTGGCTGATTTCGCCATTGAGCAGCCGATAGCTGACATCGGTGCGGAAATTCAACTCGTTGCTGATATAGCCGACGAAAGCCGACGTTAACGCCGGGACGCTCCGGTCGAGCACGGGATCCGGGCCGGCGATGCGGGCGCTCTCGGGCGCGATGTCCGCCGTGCCGATCATGGCGTCGTATGGGCTGAGCACTTTGCCGCTGGCACGGGCGAACTCCCTTGCGAACAGGCCGGTCGGTATGCGTGCGGAGTTCCGCTGCACGAGTTCGAGCGGCAGGCCGGTGATGTCAGCCACGCGTTGGCTCGCCAGCCGCCTGCCTTGCTCCAGTCCGCTGGTGAGCGCCGTGAGGTAATCTCCCAGCGCATATTGTTCGACTTCCGCCAGCTTCTCCCGCAGGGCATCGCCGCTGACGCCTGCGGCGCGCAGGCGCACCGCCGCCAGCGAAGGCAGTTCGAGCGCCCAATGCAGCGGCTCGAATTCGTCGGGCTGCACCAGCGTGAACTCCAGCGCCGGGGAGATCAGCACGATGCCGTTCGGACTGATGCCGATATCCTCCTGCAATGTCCTGGCAAGCAGCGCCGCCCGGAACCCGCCATAGCTTTCGCCGGCGAGGAACAGCGGCGATCCGGTGCGGCCATTCTGCGCCAGATAGAGCCGGATGAAGGCGCCGACCGAGCTGGCATCCTGGTTGACGCCCCAGAAGTCGTGCGTGTCCTGGCCCGGTGCCTCGCGGCTGTATCCTGTCCCGACCGGATCGACGAAGACGAGATCGGTCATGTCGAGCCAGCTGTCCGGATTGTCGATGAGTCTTTGCGGCGAGGGCAGGAATTCGCCTTCGGCTCCCGTTGCGATAATACGCGGACCGAGTGCACCGATATGCAGATAGGCGGACGCTGCTCCGGGGCCGCCATTGAACACGAAGGTGATCGGCCGCTGCGGGTCTCTGGCCGCGCTTGACGGTGGCTCCAGCGTGTAAGCGACATAGAAGATCTCCGCCGTGACATCGCCCTTGCCCGAAAGCAGCGAAAGGGTGGCGGCCTTTGCCTGATAATCCAGCTTGCGCCCGGCTAGGGTGATCGAGTGCCTGGTGATCTGCGGCGGCGGCAGCAGGGACAGCACGCCGCCCGAAGGTGCCGGCCGCTCCGCCGTTTCAGCCAGGACGGGCTGCGCCAGGGCGGCAAGCACAGGCAGGATAAGGAAGATCAGTTTCAGCTTGACCGGCATGATGGCTCCGCGAGAACGACTCCCACATAGGTATGGCCGAGACGGTCGAAGTCAAAGGAAATGGCTGTGTGGTTGAGCAACTGACGCTGCTGCGTTCCTTCTCCCTTCGTCCTGCCGTACGGGAAAGGAGACCGGCAGCCGCCACGCCCCGGCTACGTGGGTGATAGGCGACAGCCGGCGTGACCTGGCCGCCATTTGAGAGCAGTGGGTTTGGCCGCCGCGGCAATGGCCGCGACGCCCGGAGAATTGTCGGCTCGCTTCTCGGCGGCGGCGAGCGGGCTGCTTGGCTCCGACCGCGTCTTGGCGGATGGCTTGTATGCAGTGGCAATGAACAATATTGCCTTCCCGTGGGATCGGCGCAAATCTCGACTGGACGAGACAGTCGACGAAAGGGAGAGAGCATGGATGCGACCGAACTGAAGGCCATGCAGGCGCCGCTGAAGCAGGCCTATCGTGACGACGCTTCGCAGGCCCTGATCACGCTTCGCGCCAAGGGCTCGATCGACGACCAGTCGGTCGCCTGCAAGGTGGAGACGGGTAGGGCGCTCGCCATCGCCGGGCTGCATCCGGCAACAGGTGGCTCGGGCCTTGAGCTCTGCTCGGGCGACATGTTGCTGGAAGCGTTGGTGGCCTGCGCCGGGGTGACGCTGAAGGCGGTGGCGACGGCGCTCGAGTTCAAGATCGGCGCCGCCACGGTGGAAGCAGAAGGCGACCTCGATTTTCGCGGCACGCTCGGTGTGGCAAAAGATGCGCCGGTCGGCTTTCGCGCCATTCGGGTCAATTTCAACCTCGACACCGATGAGCCGCAGGAGCGGGTAGACTCACTGCTGAAGCTGACCGAGCGCTATTGCGTGGTGTTCCAGACCATCAACCAGAAGCCGGAACTGACGGTTTCAGCTCGGCGCTGACGCTTACTGCGCTGACGGTTCTTCCGCATCGCCCTCGTCGGTGAAGGGCGAGGCGCTCGGCACGCATTGCACCGACCAGCCGGCCGGTGTCGGCTGTTTCTGATACTCAGCGATGGCGGCGGTGCACTGTTCGCGCTTGTCGAAGGTGCTGGGCAGGACGACCATGCCGCCCTGCGGGCCGGCGATTACCAGATACCAGACCAACGCTGCGGTCGTTGCCATTGGGATTTCCTCGTTCTGCCAGTTGGGCGCTTGTTGTGGGAGTCGCTGTGATCCTACCAACTCCACGGAAGTGACGAAAGCATGGCCGCGGCGCAGCCTCTAGCCGTCACATCACAGCCGCGTGATGAGGCGGCGGGTTTGTCACGCTACCGCCCGCGCGAGTGCGACTATTCCGGCTGCCGATAGGCGACGAAGCGGTTGTGCTTGGCCTGGAAGATCAGCCCGGTCTCCTTCAAGTCGGGGCTCGCCAGCGGTACGATGAGCTTGGCGATCTCCGAGGGGTGCGGCAGCGTCGCCGGATCCTCGCCGGGCACCGCCTGCGCCCGCATGGCGGTCCGGGTGGCGCCGGGGTCGGCTGCATTGACGCGCAGCGGCAGGCTCTGCGTCTCATGCGCCCAGGAACGCATCATCGTCTCGACCGCCGCCTTGGACGCTGCGTAGGGCGCCCAGAACGCGCGGGCCGAGTGCGCGGCATTGGATGACAGGATGATCGCTCGCCCGGCGTCGGAAAGCCGCAGCAGCGGGTCGACCGAGCGGATCAGCCGCCATGTCGAGGTGACGTTGATGGTCATCACCTTCTCGAAGGTTTTTGCTTCGACATGACCGATCGGCGAGATGACGCCGAGCACGCCGGCATTGGCGACGAGAATGTCGAGTTTGCCCCAGCGTTCGTGGATGGCGCCGCCCAGCCGGTCGATGCCGGCCATGTCGGCGAGGTCGAGCGGCACCAGCGTCGCCTGGCCACCGGCAGCCTTGATCTGATCGTCAAGCTCTTCCAGGCCGCCGACAGTGCGCGCCACCGCGACGACATGGGCGCCTGCGGCAGCCAATTCCTTGGCGATGAAATAGCCGATGCCACGCGAGGCGCCGGTGACGACCGCAACGCGGCCGGTAAGGTCGAGGGGACGGGTCAACGGGCAACTCCGAGGGCTAGCGTTCTAACTCGGACTTGGCTCTGCCTCGTCAGCCTGCATATTTGGCGAAAGCGGAGGTGGGAGCGCAATCTCCCCCCTTGCGGGGGAGATGTCCGGCAGGACAGAGGGGGGTGTGAAGGATCGCCAATTTTCGAAATGATCCGACCCCGAGAGAGAACCCGGCCACGCGCGCGGCTGGAATTGATGGACAGGATGGAGGGACAGCACCCCCCTCTGCCCTGCCGGGCATCTCCCCCGCAAGGGGGGAGATCGGCTGCTTCGAGGAGGCCGCAACAAAGTGATCGCGGCGAAATTTGCAAACCGGCGAAATTCACAGTTGCAGCAAGGCCCTACGTCCCGCTCGTCGCCAGCAGCGACAGCGTGCGCACATTGTCGTGGCCTTCGAAGTCGAGCAGGCGGGTCGGGTACTGGCCGGTGAAGCAGGCGTCGCAGAATTGCGGCTGGTCGTTGTCGCGGCTGGCCTCGCCGACGGCACGGTAGAGCCCGTCGATGGTGAGGAAGCCGAGCGAATCGACGCGGATGAACTCGGCCATTTCTTCAACCGACATGCGCGATGCCAGAAGCTTCGACTTCTCCGGCGTGTCGACGCCGTAGAAGCAGGAGGCGCGTGTCGGTGGCGAGGCGATGCGCATATGCACTTCCTTGGCACCGGCGTCGCGCACCATCTGCACGATCTTCTGGCTGGTGGTGCCGCGCACGATGCTGTCGTCGACCAGCACCACGCGCTTGCCCTCGATCATGCGGCGGTTGGCATTGTGCTTCAGCTTGACGCCCATGTGGCGGATCGAATCGCCCGGCTGGATGAAGGTGCGGCCGACATAGTGATTGCGGATGATGCCGAGCTCGAACGGAATGCCGGCCGCCTGAGAAAAGCCGATCGCCGCCGGAGTGCCGGAATCCGGCACCGGCACGACGATGTCGGCCTCGACCGGACTTTCGACCGCCAGCTCGGCGCCGATGCGCTTGCGCACCTCATAGACGTTGCGGCCTTCGACCGACGAATCCGGTCGCGCGAAATAGACATATTCGAAGATGCAGAAGCGGGTCTTCTGCGGCTCGAAGGGGAACAGGCTTTCAATGCCCTTGGACGTGACGACTACCATCTCGCCGGGCTTCAGGTCACGCACGAAACGCGCACCGATAATATCGAGCGCGCAGGTTTCGGAAGCCAGGATCCAGGCGCCGTCGAGATCGCCGAGCACCAGCGGCCGGATGCCGAGCGGATCGCGGCAGCCGATCATCTTCTTGGCCGTCATTGCCACCAGCGAGAAGGCACCCTCGACCTGCCGCACCGCATCGATGAAACGCGAGTTGAGATCGCGCTCCTTGCTGGTAGCGACGAGGTGCAAAAGCGTTTCGGTGTCGGAGGTGGAGGAAAAGATCGCGCCTTGCTTCTGCAGCGCACGCTGTACGGTCATGGCATTGGTCAGATTGCCGTTGTGAGCGACGGCAAAGCCGCCATCGGCGAGCTCGGCGAAGAAAGGCTGGATGTTGCGCATGCCGGCGCCGCCGGTCGTGGCGTAGCGCGTGTGGCCGATGGCGCGGTTGCCTTGCAGGCTGTCGATGACGCGCTGCTTGGTGAAGGTGTCGCCGATTAGGCCGACATGGTGTTCGACGTGGAACTGGCTGCCGTCGTAGGAAACGATGCCGGCCGCTTCCTGGCCGCGATGCTGCAGCGCATGCAGGCCCAATGTGACGATAGCCGCGGCATCCTGCCGGCCGAAAATGCCGAATACGCCGCATTCGTCGTGGAAATGGTCGTCAGCCTCGGCGGAAAGCACGTCGTCTGCGTCTGCCATCTTAAGCTCCGCTAAAATCGCCATATAATGCGGGTTCGCGTCGAAAGCAACGCGCTCCGTGCAGCCATTCACACAAGTCAAGTCCCGACGCCCATTTCCGGCGTCAGTTTGCCGGTGCAGCCGGCGCCGGATTGGCCGGGGCATTGTCGGCCGGAGGCGTTCCTGTGTCATTATCGTCAGGCGCCGGCGTGTTGGCATCGTCGCCGCCTGCGGGAGCATCCGCCGCCGGGGCGTCCGGAGCTGCGGGCGTCTCTGCGGCCGGCTGATTCGGGTTGAGCTTCTTCATGATCGCGTTTTCCGGATCCTCAGGCAGCAGGCTCTCGAGCTTGGCGCCGATCTGCTCGAGCAATGGCCGCGACTTGGCCTCCGTGACCCAGGCCGGTGCCTTGGCGCCGGCCAGCCAGTTGAAGAACAGCAGTGCGACGGCAACGACAAGGATGCCGCGCGCGGCGCCGTAAAGGAAGCCGAGCGTGCGGTCGAGCGCGCCGATCCTGGAATCGATGATCCAGTCGGCAAGCTTCATTGTGATGATCGAGACGACCATCAGTGCGATGATGAAGACGACGCCGGCGGATGCCGCCATCGCGATCTTTTCATTCTCAATGTAGGGCGCGAGGTAGGGCAGGACCGGCTTGTAGAAGAAGAACGCCGCCGCTGCCGCTGCCGCCCAGGAGACGACGGACAGGACCTCGCGCGAGAAGCCGCGAACCATGGCGAGCATCGCCGAGACCAGAGTGAAGCCGACGAGAATTCCGTCAAGCAGCGTAATCGGCATGTCTTTCGCCCCACTCCATGAGCCGCATTATAGCGCGGAGCATTGGGTTTCCCAAAGCCGTTTCCCGCTTCTGGGTCCGATGCCCTAATCTTCCTCGTCCACGCGGCTTCGGCGTGAGCCGGCTATGCGTGCCACCAGGTCGGCAAGCTCGGTCGGCTGGAAAGATCCGGCCCCGATCCCCCAAGCCAGCTCGCCGCTGCCCGAGGGCAGAACCGCGCTTCCAAAACCCAGCTTTTCGGCTTCCTTGAGGCGCTGTTGCGCATGCGCAACCGGCCTCACGGCGCCCGAAAGGCTGATTTCGCCGAAATAGACGCAATCGGCGGGAAGGGCAAGACCGGTGAGCGAGGAAACCAGGGCCGCCGCCACCGCCAGATCGGCCGCGGGCTCCGAAATGCGATAGCCGCCGGCGACGTTGAGATAGACATCGTGGCTGCCGAAGCGCACGCCGCAATGGGCTTCGAGAACCGCCAGGATCATCGACAGCCGCGCGCCGTCCCAGCCGACCACGGCACGGCGCGGCGTGCCGAGCGAGGAGGACGCCACCAGCGCCTGGATCTCGACCAGCACTGGCCTTGTCCCCTCCATGCCGGCGAAAACCGCCGCGCCCGGCGATTTGGCATGGCGTTCGCCAAGGAAAAGCTCGGATGGGTTGGCGACCTCACGCAGGCCTTTGTCCGACATTTCGAACACGCCGATCTCATCGGTCGGTCCAAAACGGTTCTTCACCGTGCGCAGGATGCGGTAATGATGGCCGCCTTCGCCTTCGAAGTAGAGCACGGCGTCAACCATATGCTCGACGACACGCGGCCCGGCGATCTGGCCTTCCTTGGTGACGTGGCCGACCAACACGATCGCCGCCCCCGTGGACTTCGCATAGCGGATCATCGCCTGGGCGGCGGCGCGCACCTGGGTGACGGTGCCTGGCGCCGAATCGGCGAGATCGGTCCACAGCGTCTGGATGGAATCCAGGATGACGAGGTCAGGCCGCTTGCCGTCGGCAATCGTGGCGAGGATGTCCTCGACATTGGTCTCCGCGGCAAGTTCCACCGGGGAGGAGGCGACGCCAAGCCGCTGCGCTCGCAGCCTGATCTGCGCGACCGCCTCTTCGCCCGAGACATAGACGATGCGGTGACCCTTTGACGCCAGTGCGGCGGCTGCCTGGGTGAGCAGCGTTGATTTGCCGATACCGGGATCGCCCCCGACCAGCAACGCGGAGCCGCGCACGAAACCACCGCCGGTGGCGCGGTCGAGCTCGCCGATGCCCGAGCTGATGCGCGGCGCATCCTCGATGTCGCCCGACAGCGTGGTCAGCACCACCGCGCGACCTTTGCGGGCGTTGCGCGTGTTGGCCGGGCCCGAACCGATGCCGCCGGACGTGCCTTCCTCGACCAGCGTGTTCCACTCGCCGCAGGCATCGCATTTGCCGGCCCAGCGCTGATGCACCGATCCGCAACTCTGGCAGATGAATTGGACGCGGGATTTGGCCATCAGAGGGGTGCCGGGTGGTGACAGGTTAGCGGGACAGCGCCGCCCCCCTCTGGCCTTCCGGCCATCTCCCCCTCAAGGGGGGAGATTTGCAGCTTCAGCGCTTGCGCCTTCTTTTCAGCGCCAAAAATTGGCGAAAGAATCGATGACATCCGATCTCCCCCCTGGAGGGGGAGATGTCCGGCAGGACAGAGGGGGGCGCCAGGAAACGAGACCTTTCTCAACAGGTCACTCGAACCTTTCCGGCAGGTGATGCTCCTCGGCAAGGTCGGAGAAGCGGGTGAACTCGCCCTGGAAGGCAAGGCTGACGGTGCCGGTCGGACCATGGCGCTGCTTGGCGATGATCACTTCGGCCTTGCCCTGGACCTCGATCATCTTTGTTTCCCAAGCCAGGTGCTCGGGCGTGCCTTTCTCCGGCTCCTTGTTCTTGATGTAATATTCCTCGCGGTACACGAACAGCACCACGTCGGCGTCCTGCTCGATCGAACCCGATTCGCGCAGGTCGGACAGCTGCGGATGTTTGTCGTCGCGGCTTTCGACCTGGCGCGAAAGCTGTGAGAGCGCGATGATCGGCACGCCAAGCTCCTTGCCGAGCGCCTTCAGCCCGGTGGTGATCTCGGTGATTTCCTGGACGCGGTTCTGCGACGCCTTGGCTGATGAACCCTGCATGAGCTGGATATAGTCGATAACCATCAGATCCAGCCCGCGCTGGCGCTTGAGGCGGCGGGCGCGCGCCGCGAGCTGGGCGATCGAAATACCACCCGTCTGGTCGATGTAGAGCGGGCGCTTGTGGTTCTCTTGCGTGTAGGCGACGAGCTTGCCGAAATCGGCTTCCGTCAGGTCGCCGCGCCTGATTTTGGAAGACGGGATCTCGGTCTGCTCGGAGATGATGCGGGTGGCCAGCTGCTCCGACGACATTTCGAGCGAGAAGAAGCCGACGACGCCGCCATTGGCCGCCTTGACGGAGCCGTCCGCCTGCTGTGCGGGCTCGTAGGCGGCAGCGATATTATAGGCGATGTTGGTGGCCAGCGACGTCTTGCCCATGCCTGGACGGCCGGCGATGATGATCAAATCCGACGGCTGCAGGCCACCCATGCGGTGGTCGAGATCGCGCAGGCCGGTGGCGATGCCGGACAGGTGGCCATCGCGCATATAGGCGGCGCTGGCCATGTCGACGGCATTCTTCAAGGCATCGGAAAAGCTTTCGAAACCGCCGTCGTAGCGGCCGTTTTCGGCCAGCTCGAACAGCCGCCGCTCGGCGTCTTCGATCTGCTCGGTCGGCGCCATGTCGACCGGCGCGTCATAGGCGATGTTGACCATGTCCTCGCCGACGGTGATCAGCGCGCGGCGCGTGGCAAGGTCATAGATGGCACGTCCATAGTCGGTGGCGTTGACGACGGTGACGGCCTCGACCGCCAGCCGCACGACATATTGCGCCATTGTCATGTCGCCGACCTTCTCGTCGGCCGGCAGGAAGGTTTTTAGCGTTATCGGCGTCGCGACCTTGCCCATGCGGATGAATTCGGACGCCACCTCATAGATCTTGCGGTGCAGCGGCTCGTAAAAGTGGCTGGCCTTGAGGAAGTCCGAGACCCGGTAGAAGGCGTCGTTGTTGACGAGAATGGCGCCGAGCAGCGCCTGCTCGGCCTCGATGTTGTTTGGCGCTTCCCGATAAAGTGGTGTTTCCGCGACGCCGAATTTTCGCGCTGCCTCTGCCATGATGTCCCCGATTTTAATCCCGACCTTCGATATCAGAACGAGATGAGTCGATGCTGACCTTTCTGCATCACTGCGCGACCAAAGAGCCTCGATGCCCGTTGTTCACAGGAACGACCAATCGTCCACAGGAGAGTATGCCCGTGCCCCGATTCCGTTTGACTCGACAGGGCGTTGATTCGTATCTGACTCGTCAGAACAAAGCAAGAACAGTTACGCTGGTCATATTGCGGTTTCGTCCAGCCTGTCGCCCCAGCCCAGCCGCCGGGCGAGCTTGAAGTCGGCGCCGTCACGCTTGGTGAACAAGCGCTCGGCGGCAGTGCCGTCTTCCCTGCAAAGCTTGAGCAGAACCTTGCCGGAGCCGGATTTCGGCGGCGCAAGAACCCGTGCCCGGCGCGAGGTGGGCGCGTCGCGGGAAGCCGCGACATAGATGAACTTCTCGTCTTCCCACGGCACGTCGGCGTCCTTGGCCAGCCGGTGCAGGCGCGAGCGGGCGACGCGGCGGGAGAAATGGCACCAGTCCGGCTGGGCAAGCGGGCAGGGCGCCTGATGCGGGCAAGGCGCAAGCACCTGCGCGCCCGCCTCGATCAATTGTCGGCGCACGGCAAGGATGCGTTGCCATCCGGCAGGAGTGCCCGGCTCGACGATCAGCAGCGTGTCGCGCGTGACCTGCCAGAGCCGGTCGATGAGCTTCGGCAGGGATGCCGGAACGATTTCATCAAGCACATAGGCGCACGTCACCAGGTCGGCTGGCTCGAGGCCGGCAAGATCGATGGTGGCGTCGCCGGCCAGCCAACTGGTCCGGGCGGCAATCGCGTCGCCGGCCAGCACCTCGCCCACCTTGCGCACCGCCGCGCTCGCTTCCAGCAGCACCGCCTGTTCGAGATCTGGCCACTGGTCGGTCGTGGCCCAAAGCACCGTACCAGGGCCGGCGCCGACGTCGAGCAGGCTCCTGGGTTGAAAGTCGGGCTTGGCGTCGCTCAGCGCGTCAAGGCTGGCGCGGATCGCGGCATAGGTCGCCGGCAGCCGCGTCGCCAAATAGGCCTTCACCGCCAGATCCTCGGCCATGTGCAGGCGGCCGTCGCGCAACTCGGCACGGTAGCGGTCCGACAGCGTTTTTGCCGCTTGCTTCAGCGTCGCCAGCGGAACATTTTCGAGCACGCGCTCTACACCTTGGCGAAGCGGCGCCGGCAGTTCCATCTCACGCGCCCCGCGGTGCGAGAAGGATCACCGAAGCGCCGGCAATGCAGAGCGCCGCTCCGGCAAAATCCCAGCGGTCGGGTCGCACGCCTTCCACCAGCCACAACCAGCCAAGCGACGCCGCAATGTAGATGCCGCCATAGGCGGCGTAAGCGCGGCCGGCGGCGTTCGTGTCGACCAGCGCCAGCAGGAAGCCGAACAGCGCGAGCGAGGCCAGACCGGGGAGCAGCCAAAGCGGCGACTTTTCCAATCGCCACCAGGCCCAGAACGAAAAGCAGCCGGCGATCTCGGCCAGAGCGGCGGCGGCATAGAGGACGTAGGTCATGAAAAAGGTCCCGAGACGATCACGGGACCTTTTCAGTGCAGGCGCCGACAATGGCAAGCGGCAATGCTTATTCCGGATCCGCGACCTTGCGGCGGCGAGCTGGCTTGGCAGCAGGGCTCTTTTTGACCGGTGCCGTTTCGCGATGCCCCATATCGCGCATCTCAAGCGTCTTTTCGCACTTGGCGATGTAATCGCGTGTCATCGGCAGTGTGTCGTTCTTCTTGGTGATCTGGATCTGAAAGATGACCAGATCCTGCCAGCGGAAGGCGGCTTCCGACGCCGCCAGGTAGAATTCCCACATACGGCAGAAGCGTTCGTCATAAATCGCCTTGGCCTTGTCGCGATTGGCGGCGAAGCGCTGGCCCCAGTGCTTCAACGTGTCGGCATAGTGCAGCCGCAGGATTTCGACGTCGGTGACGACCAGGCCCGACTTCTCGATCGCCGGCATGACTTCCGAAAGCGCGGGGATGTAGCCGCCCGGGAAGATGTATTTGCGTATGAAGGCGCTGGTCGCCCACGGCACGCCGGAGCGGCCGATCGTATGCAACAGCATGACGCCATCCGGCTTGAGCAGCGTCGCGCTCTTGTCGAAGAAGGTACGGTAATGGTTCACGCCGACATGTTCGAACATGCCGACCGAGACGATGCGGTCGAAACGCTCGTTAAGTTCGCGGTAGTCCTTGAGCTCGAAATGCACGCGGCTTTCCAGCCCTTGCGCGTGTGCCCGGTCGGTGGCGACGCCATGCTGTTCGGTCGACAATGTCACGCCCTGCACGTCGACGTCGAACGCCTTGGCGAGGTAGAGGCCGAGCCCGCCCCAACCGGAGCCGATGTCGAGCACCGTCTGGCCGGATTTGAGCCTGAGCTTGGCGGCGATATGACGTTTTTTGGCAGACTGCGCTTCGTCGAGCGTCATGTCCGGTTGCTCGAAATAGGCGCAGGAATACTGCATGTCGTCGTCGAGGAAGAGCCGGTAGAGATCGCCTGACAGATCGTAGTGGCGCTGGACGTTGCGGCGCGAGCGCGAAGCGGTGTTGATCTGCTGCAGGCG
The DNA here is from genome assembly GCF_040318715.1 of Mesorhizobium sp. M1050. Classification (NCBI taxonomy): domain Bacteria; kingdom Pseudomonadati; phylum Pseudomonadota; class Alphaproteobacteria; order Hyphomicrobiales; family Phyllobacteriaceae; genus Mesorhizobium; species Mesorhizobium sp. M1050. Next base: position 25,793 of record NZ_JAMYMV010000012.1, read on the forward strand.
GCGGAAGGCGTGGCGCAGGCCCTCTATGGCTTTCGACCAGGTGGCGTCGATGCCGCCGCTGCCCATATTCTGGAAGGCGATGCGCATCACGCCCAACACGCCACCTTCGAGAATGTCGAGTTCGCCGTCCATGTAGGATTCCGGAACCGCCAGCATCGGATCGAAGGTGATGGCACGCTCGGCGTGTGTCGTCTTGATGTGCATGTGCACCGGTTCGCCGCTGCCGTCGCCGAAAACCACCGTCGCGCCCTTGGGGCCGGTCACCTTAAGGTTGCCGGTGCGCACCAGGCGGTCGAGAACGCGCTTCAACAGAATATTCATGACCAAATGTCCCCTCTCGGCCAGACAGGCTGTCTTGGCGCGTAACCGCGAGAATCGGAATCGATTTTCCGCGGAGCCTTGCGCCGAGCCAAAGTTCACAACGTCATTTGCGCGACCAAAGGACGCGCGACGCTATAGTCTGCAACAATATATAGGGGTTCGAAAAGTTCCATTGGCACAAAAAAGCCCGGGCGCGAGGCCCGGGCGTTGGTCCAGTATGGCTGGATGCCGACAAAGTGATCGGAGCAAAGCTCCAATCGTGATCGGAGCACAGCTCCAATCCTCTGCGACGTATGGTCAGGCGTTGTCTTCGCCGCCCTCGAATTCGGTGTTCGGGTCGAAGAAGTTTTCCGGCCGGGCATTGTCGTTGATGTCGTCGCCATAGATGGCTTCAGCGGTGGTCAGTGTCTCGCCCTTGGCCTGGCGTTCGGCTTCGTCGGCCGTGCGGGCGATGTTGAGCGTGATCGTGACTTCGACTTCCGGATGCAACGCGATCGCCACATTGGTGAGACCGATGGTCTTGATCGGCTGATTGAGCAGGATCTGGTTGCGGTTGACCGAGAAACCTTCCGCCGTGAGCAGGTCGGCAATGTCGCGGGTCGAAACGGAACCGTAAAGCTGTCCGGTTTCACCGGCGGAGCGAACGGCGATGAAGCTCTTGCCGTCCAGCTTTTCGGCAACCTGGCTGGCTTCCGACTTGCGCTCGAGGTTGCGGGCTTCGAGCTGGGCGCGCTGGCCTTCGAACTTCTTCTTGTTGGCTTCGTTGGCGCGTAGCGCCTTGCCCTGCGGCAGCAGGAAGTTACGGGCAAAGCCGTCCTTTACCTTGACGGTATCGCCCATTTGGCCGAGGCGGGAAACGCGTTCGAGAAGAATGACTTCCATGGTTTTGTTCCTTCGGTTGGGCGCCACTCGATCGGTGAGGTCGACGCCGAATGTCATTGGAACAGGTCAGGAAGCTTGAACGCCTGGGGCGCTGGTGTCGCTGTCCTGCCTGTCGCGGCAGTTAGAGGTTTTTGACCTCAACCCGGGATTTGTTGTTCAACCCTGCGGCGCCCGTCGCCGTGGGAGAAGAGCGGGCGGCAAGCCGCCCGCATGCTAGATAGTGAGCCCGAAAACTGGATCCCGGTTTTCAGAGAGGAGTTTTAGCGAACCACGTAGGGCAGCAGGCCGAGGAAGCGGGCGCGCTTGATCGCCTTGGCGAGTTCGCGCTGCTTCTTCTGGCTGACGGCGGTGATGCGCGACGGCACGATCTTGCCGCGCTCGGAAATGTAGCGCTGCAGGAGACGCACGTCCTTGTAGTCGATCTTGGGCGCGTTGGCGCCGGAGAACGGGCAGGTCTTGCGGCGGCGATGGAACGGGCGCCGGGTCGGGATCTGGTTGATGTCGACCATTATTCTGCACCCCCTTCAAAGCCTTCGCGCGGACGGCGCGGACCACGATCGGCACCGGCGTCGCCGAACGAGCGCGGCGGACGATCGCCACGATCGCCGCGATCACGGTCGCCGAACGAGCGCGGACCACGATCGCCACGGTCGCGATCGCCGAAGCCGCCGCGTTCCGAGCGCTCTTCGCGCTTCTGCATCATGGCCGACGGGCCTTCCTCATTCGCCTCGACCTTGATGGTCAGGAAACGCAGCACGTCTTCGGACAGACCCATCTGGCGCTCCATCTCGTTGAGCGCGGCCGGCGGGCAATTCAGGTCCATCAGCGTGTAGTAAGCCTTCCGGTTCTTGTTGACCCGGTAGGTGAGGGACTTCAGTCCCCAGTTCTCGACCCGGCCGACGGACCCGCCATTCGCGGAGATGACACCCTTGTACTGTTCGACAAGCGCATCGACCTGCTGCTGCGAGAGGTCCTGCCGGGCAAGAAACACATGTTCGTAAAGAGCCATTATGTCTTATGCCTTTCTTCGTTTCTCTCCCGGTTCCCGGCGGCAAAAGCCTCTGCAACTTCTCTGACCCGCAAAATCGGGGAAGAAAGGAGCATGACGAGACGGTCGAGAGCGGAGACACGGGAGGCGGAGGCACTTCTGGCATCACACGGAGGTTTTCGAAAACCTCCGGCCCTCCGTTCAGCCCCCAGCAAGGACCGGCAGATTGCGGGCGTCTATATAGCAATCCGGCTGCAAAGCAAGGGCAGACGACGTTTTACGAGTCGCGCGAGGCCAAAATCAAGCAGCAACCGTGGCCGGAGTTTGTGGTTTGCGCAACTTCGCCTTAACCACAAAGTCACGTGATGGGAGTGGAAATCTCGCCGTAAACGGTCGATTCATTATCGAAGGCGCAAGAACCGGATAAGCCGCGACAAAAAGCAGCAGGCATTTCGGGGGTAAGAATGCTTCTCAAAAAGTTCTGGCGCTCGAAGAGCGCCAATTTTTCGCTTGTAATGGGTCTGGGCCTGCCGGTCATCCTGACAGCCGTCGGTTTCGCAACCGATGTCTCCACCCTCATGCGGGCCAAGAGCGATCTTCAGAATGCCCTCGATGGGGCAAACCTTGCCTCTTCGCATCTTGGCGATCTCGACGTCACCCGCAATGACGCCTTCAACCGTTATTTCCAGGCCAATATCGTCGGGCACGGCGAACTCGGAAATGCGCAGGCGACGTTGAGCGTCGACAAGGGCATCAATTTCATCAAGACAAAGGCGGTTGCCACGGCGGACGTCAATCTGAACTTTGCCTTCCTGTTCGGCAACAGCAAGCACATCGCGGTCGATGCTGCCGCCGTCGAATCAAACAACCAGCTGGAAGTCGTGCTGGTGCTGGACAACACTGGCTCGATGGCCGGCGCGCGCATGACGGCGCTGAGGACGGCGACCAAATCGTTGCTCGATACGCTCGAATCGACAAAATCGCCGACGCGCCAGGTCCGCGCGTCGCTGGCTCCATTTGTTACAGCCGTCAACGTCGACGGTGACGAATTCGACCCGTCCTGGATCGATATGGACGGCAAGTCGTCCACCAACGGCGCTAACTTTCCGACCATCGACGGGAAGCGTCCCAATCACATGGCGCTCTTCAAACAGCTCAAGGAGACTGGATGGACGGAGCCCGGATGGAACGGTACCGGATGGAAAGGTTGCGTCGAGGCGCGACCGGGCCCCTTCAACATTTCCGACACGCCGCCCGATCCGAACAAGCCCGACACGCTGTTCGTTCCGTATTTTGCGCCGGACGATCCGGAAGACGCCCAGATGCCGTCTAGCTCCTACGGCAATTCGGCTAGATACTACAACAATTCCTATCTCGACGACGTCAGCGACAAGGTCAAGCTCGCCAAGAAGAAGACCAACCTTCTCGGCATCGATCTCAGTGATCTCGTCAGCGATGTGTCGACGCCCGGCAAGTCCGACAAGGAAAAGATCGCCAAATATGTTGCCCCCGCCAAGGAACTCATCACCGAGACTGGCTCGCGCATCACCGTTGGTCCCAACCGCTCTTGCCCCACACCGCTCGTCCCCCTCACCAACGATTTTGACAAGCTGCGTAAGGCGGCAAGCGAGATGAACGAGTGGAACGGCTCGGGTACCAATGTTTCTGAAGGCTTGTCATGGGGCATGCGGGTGCTGTCGCCTGGCGCGCCCTATACCGGTGGCGCGCCATGGAAGACGCCTGGCATCAGCAAGATCGTACTATTGCTCACCGATGGCGAGAACGTTGTCTATGGCGCCAGCGAACAGCCGACAAAATCAGACTACACACCCTATGGCTATCTGGCGGGTGGTCGTTTCGGATCGGACAACCAGACGACCGCTGCGCGCAATGTCGACGGCTGGACCAAAAGCGTTTGTACGCAATTGAAGAGCGAGGGCGTGCAGATCTACACAATGGTGCTGCAATCCGACACCGCCGCCAACCGCACGCTTTACAGCGCCTGCGCTTCGGACCCGAGCGACTATTATGCCGTGAACGATCCGACCAAGCTGCCGAATGTGTTCCTGCAGATCGCCAACAAGTTCACGAAGCTGCAATTGACGAACTGAGCTCCCGGCCGAATCGGTCCGGAAGGACAAATCTGTTCAACTCGTATGGGCGACAACCTTGTCGACCGTTTCGGGGAAGAAGTCGGGCGCCGCATTGCGTTTGCCGAACATCATATCGTACTGCAAAAGGCGGAAATCGCGGATCGCCGGGTCGATCTCTTTCTGCCGCGCCCAATCGGGCGTGGCCTCGCCAGCCGGCGTCAGCAACAGGTTGCGGTCGACGACGCGATACCGTTCGCTCATCTGACCCAGGAAGCCGGTGTAGTACGGATGCGTGATGCCGGCCGTCTTTAGGATATGATAGGGCAGGAAGGCCGGGCTGACGGCACCTATGTCTTGAGCCGGCCCGGTGCGATTCGACCAGATGACCAGCGGCGTCTCGTGATGTTCGAGGGCGGCCTCGGGCGACGCTTCCTTGCGCGGCGCGACATTGTCCTTGAGGAACCCGGTTTCGACGTAGACCGGCCCCAGCGGCGGCAGATGGTCGCCGAAGAAGGCGATCACGGTCGGGCGGGAGCGCTTCTTCGCCCATTCGACGAGGCGTTCAAGACCACGATCGGCGTCGGCTGAGCCCTCGGCGTAGCTAAGCAGCGATTCGCGCGCCCATTGGCTGATCGGCGCCTGCACCGTATGCGTCGGATTGTAGTAGCGGTTCGGCTCATAGGGGCCGTGGTTTTGCAGGCTGACGGCAAAGAAGAACACCGGCTCGTCGCTGGCGTCCGCCTCGCTGATGATCTCGTCGGTCATCGCCGCGTCCGATGCCAGCGGCCCGCGCTTTTGCATTGGCGGCAGCGTCTCTTCCGATTTGAAGTCGTTGAAGCCGAAATCAGCATAGACCGCGCCACGGTTCCAGAACCAGTTCGTGCCGGGGTGGATGGCGCGCGCCCGGTAACCCTGGCTCTTGAGGAAGGTTGCCAGCGAAGGCGTCGGCGTGCGCACATATTGCTGATAGGGGATGCTGCCGGCCGGCAGGAACGCATTCGAGAAGCCGGTCAACGCCTCGAACTCGATGTTGGCGGTCATGCCGCCGAATTCCGGCGAGAACATAGAGCCCGAGCGCAGCGCCCGTACATTGGGGATCGGATCTGGCTTGATGCTGACTCCGGGCAGCTTGGTCGGATCCCAGAAGGATTCGCTCATGACGATGATGATGTCGGGCTTCTCTGCCGGTACCGAGGCGCTTACGTCGGGCCTGCCGATCGCGGCAATTGCCTTGTCGGAATAGCCCGGTGGCGCCGAGACATGCGCCATCGGCACGTTGAGGGCAAAGGCCAGCGCAAAACCGTTGGAGGCATAGTTCTCCTTCTGGTCCCACATGATCGGTATGATCTGCAGCCGATCCCTGGTCCAGGAGAAGGTGGCGTAATCCATGATCGAAACGAAGAAGGCGAGCAGCGGCACTGCCAGCGTCAGCCGGGCGAGGCGCCCCTTGCGGCTGAGCGCCGGTACCTTGCGGCGCCACAGCCGCCAGCCGTAGACGAGCAGCGATAGGCCGGCGACGATGCCGACGACCATGGCGAGCGCGGTCATCGGCCGATCGCGCACCAGGAGCGGCAACAGCGCGAAGATCTGGCGGGCATAGAGGAAATCGGTCGGATAGAGCGGATCGCCGAGATAGTGAGATTTCTGGTGACCGACGAAAGCAAGGGAAAGCGTCAGCGGCGCGACAATCATCAGGCTCTGGTGGCTGCGCCCAAGCACCGCATCGAGGCCAACCAGGATCAGCGCAAACACGACAATGGTGGTCCAGCCCGGCTTGAGCGGCTGCAGGAAGAAGGAGACCGTGCCGGCAAAGTCGCCGCGCACGATCAGTTCGATGGCAAACACCAGGATGGCAGCGATGGCCAGGCTGACCAGACCATAGCGCACGACCGGCCATCTCCTGCCCGGCAGGTAGCCGGTGGAGGGGTCGTCTTCCAGGAACTGTGGCGCGGCCTTACCGGCGCGTTTTGAACTCTTTGCCACTTTTGATTTCCCCACCCAGCGACAACACGTCACTCGATTGTCATGGATTTGTCACGCAATGCTAGCGCCTGTAAGCAAAATAAGAAGAGCCAGCAAACGAATCGTGAGCGGTTTTCATCAGGTGTGATCGGCAAAAAGCTTTTCGGAACAGGCACTCGGCGGGTGACACTGCCGTCAGGAAGGATTGAAGTGGCTTGACTTGGCAGCCTGCCTTGCGTCACAGGCAAGCAAAACTCGTCTACCAGGCAAGCAAAACCAACCCTTGGGAGCCCTCGCATGGCCGTTGCATTCACCTTTCCTGGACAAGGCAGCCAGGCTGTCGGCATGGGCAAGGATCTCGCCGACGCCTTTCCGGAGGCGCGCAGGATTTTCCAGGAGGTCGATGACGCGCTCGGCGAAAACCTGACGAAGCTGATCTGGGAAGGACCGGAAGAGACGTTGACGCTGACCGCCAATGCGCAACCGGCGCTGATGGCGGTGTCGCTGGCCGCGATCCGGGCGCTGGAATCGCGTGGTTTGTCGCTGAAAGGCAAAGTCGCCTATGTCGCCGGCCATTCGCTGGGCGAATATTCGGCGCTCGCGGCGGCGGGCTTCGTTTCGGTTGCCGATGCCGCCCGGCTCTTGCGCATCCGTGGCAACGCCATGCAGGCGGCGGTGCCGGCCGGCGAGGGCGCTATGGCGGCGATCATCGGACTGGAGCAGGCCGATGTCGAAGCTGCCTGCGCCGAGGCCGCCCAAGCGTCCGGGAAGGGCTCTGTCTGCCAGGTGGCGAACGACAATGGCGGTGGCCAGTTGGTCATTTCCGGTGCAAGAGCCGCGGTGGAACTGGCGGCAAAACTGTGCACTGAAAAGGGAGCCAAGCGCGCGCTGATGCTGCAGGTGTCTGCGCCCTTCCACTCCGCACTGATGACGCCCGCGGCCGAGATCATGCGCGAGGCACTGGCCAGCGTGACGAAGGCCGCGCCGGTCGTGCCCATCGTCTCCAACGTCACCGTCACCCCGACCGATGACCCCGACGAGATCGCGCGGCGTCTGGTCGAGCAGGTGGTCGCCCGTGTGCGCTGGCGCGAGACTGTGGAATGGCTTGGTGCAAACGGTGTCACCACGCTTTATGAGATCGGCGCCGGAAAGGTGCTTTCAGGATTGGCGCGGCGCATCAACCGCGACATCGCGACCGCGTCGGTCGGCTCAGCGGCCGAGGTCGAGGCGGCGCTGGCGGCGCTTGCATAAAGCGTCATTCGATCCCATCCCTATAAAAGAGTGTTCTTCTCAATCAGGAGACAAAAATGTTCGAATTGACCGGCCGCAAGGCGCTCGTAACCGGTGCATCCGGGGGCATCGGCGAGGCCATCGCCAGGGTGCTGCATGCGCAAGGCGCTATCGTCGGCCTGCATGGCACCCGCGTCGAGAAACTGGAAGCGCTGGCTACCGAGCTTGGCGACCGGGTCAAGCTGTTCCCAGCCAATTTGTCGAACCGTGACGAGGTCAAGGCGCTCGGCCAGAAGGCCGAGGCCGATCTCGAAGGTGTCGACATCCTCGTCAACAACGCTGGCATCACCAAGGACGGGCTGTTCGTGCGCATGTCGGATGCCGACTGGGACACCGTGCTCGAGGTCAATCTGACCGCAGTGTTCAGGCTGACCCGCGAGCTCACCCATCCGATGATGCGCCGCCGCCACGGGCGCATCATCAACATCACCTCGGTCGTCGGCGTCACCGGCAATCCCGGCCAGACCAACTACTGCGCCTCCAAGGCCGGCATGATCGGCTTTTCCAAATCACTGGCGCAGGAGATCGCCACTCGCAACATCACCGTCAACTGCGTCGCCCCGGGCTTCATCGAATCGGCGATGACCGGCAAGCTCAACGACAAGCAGAAAGAGGCGATCATGGCGGCGATCCCGACGCGCCGCATGGGCACCAGCGTTGAAGTCGCGTCCGCCGTCGCCTATCTCGCCTCCAACGAAGCCGCCTATGTCACGGGCCAGACCATCCATGTAAACGGCGGCATGGCGATGATCTGACCGGACTGTGACGCGCCCCCGCGCATCCTGTTTGTTCGGGATGAGGCTTCGAACGATGATCAGGCGGAGAGGCTCAGCTTGAATTTTCCTGCGCTTCTCGTCCTGCCGCGCCGCGCAATCATATGATTTGTCAGCACCGTTTCTTCGATGGGCTTGGACATGAAGAACCCTTGAGCGCGGTGGCATTGTTCAGCGATCAGAAAATCTAGCTGCGCTTCGTTTTCCACCCCCTCGGCCACGACTGTCAGGCTGAGCGAATTGGCCAGCGCTATGATCCCTCGCACGACATTCTGCTTCTTCGGGGACGACGCCAAATCGCTCAAGAACGACCGGTCGATCTTCAACTGATCCAGGTTGAAATCGGCGAGATAGCCGAAACTCGCATAGCCGGAGCCAAAATCGTCGAGTGCCAAACTAACTCCGATGTTTCGAATTTCAGTCAGGATATGCAAAGCGCTTCGGCTGTTCTGGACAAACACCCCTTCAGTAATTTCCAGCTGCAGACGTGACGCCGGCAGTCCCGTTTGTCGCAACACTTCAACCAGGTGGGTGAAGTAGACGTCGTTCTGAAGACTCTTGCCTGAAACATTTGCCGAGCAGACAAAGTCCTCCGGGCAAATGGGCAGCCACTGTGCTGCCTGCCGGCAAGCCTTGCTCAAGACCAATTTGTCGAGTTCCAATATCAGGTCACTTCGTTCGGCTGTTGGAATAAACGATATCGGCGGTCGAATCGCCCCTGAGATCGGGTCGCGCCAGCGGACCAGGGCCTCGGCACCGGTCATGCGGCCGGTTGCCAACTCGAATTGCGGTTGCCAGACCAGGAAAAATTCGTCGCAATTAAGCGCTCGCTTGATTGCGGCCTCTTCACCAAGTTGCACATCGATTTGGCTGAGGATTGCAGGAGAAAATGTCACCAGATCAGCTCGCCCCTGGGCTTTTGCGGCGTAGAGAGCGCTATCCGCATTGCGCATCAAGGTTGAAATGTCCGCACCATGCTCCGGAAAACTGGCCATGCCGATGCTTGCGCCAACTCGAACTTGATGCCCTTCCAATTCGGCAAACCCATTCAATTGCTCCCGAAGACGATTGCCGAGAGCTTTTTCGGCCGAATGCACCACTCCAATCTCGATGATGGCGAACTCGTCTCCACCCAGTCGAACAGCAAATACATCGCCGGGACGTTCGATCAACTGCAGGATTTCGGCGACGGCTTTCAGCAGGAGATCGCCAACGTGATGGCCGAACGTATCGTTCACATTCTTGAAATGATCGAGGTCGATCAGGTAAAGATGGAGTTGCTTGCCAGCTAGCTTCGCCTGATCCAGCAAATCGTCTCTGTTGGCCGACATCCAGGCACGATTCTTCAGACCAGTAGTCGCGTCACGCCAAGCCAGAAATTCCAGTTTCTTTATGGTCTCGCGGCGGCCGATAAGCAACACGGCCGTTCCGATTGCAAGTAGTGACAAGATCGCCAATGCGAAGGCTATCTGATAATTAAATCTATTCAGGCTGATTTCCGAGGCGTAGAGATCGGCGTTTACCTGTTCGCCGAATTTATAATACTCATCATTCATTCGGGCTACGATCTGATCGAGTTCAAGCCCCATTTCCTTCAATCTGTCTGCATCGAGAGGTAGCCCGGCCGCGATCAGCGCATCAATCCGCGTTACCGAGTCGTTGACGCGCGGCACGATCGCCGCATAGGCCGGAATTTCGCGACTAGTTCCACTGCCGTCGACCCGCTCGAAGCGGACATAAACCAGATCATTTGCCGCCAATAGCTGATCGAGGCTTGCTGCGGACGTGGGCGCGGCTTGAGCGAGCGAAACCATATCCCGCAAGTGCGTCACGTCGCGTATGGCGATGTGGAATTCGCGGATGGCGAAAAACCCGAACCGTGGCAGCGAGGACTCGATCTTGCTGATGCTGAGAAACAACATCGTGATCAAGATGCCCGAACAGGCCACCGCCGCAGCTATAGCTGTCCCGTATGTAACCGGAACTCGCCAGCCCGTCTTTCCAAACCTTGCCATCAAGGTCACGCGGGCGCTAGTTGCCGGATTCGATCGCCTTGATCAGCCAGACCCATCGTGGTTTGCGAATCGGCGTATCGAAGCTAGGATAGTCATTGAGGGGGTATACGAGCCGGGTGGGACCCTGAGTGCGTCGGGTCAGTAACTTTCCATCCTGTCGCGTGGCAAGCAGGAGAGGACCGTCGGTCCAGTCCTCTCTCGGAATTATCTGCACATAATCGTCGACGGCTCGCAGAACAACAGAATCCTTGCCCTCCAATCCAACCAGCTTGAGCACATCGCTGAACAGGACGCCTTCAAACGTAAGCTGGCCGCTTTCGAAAGGGCTTGGGGTGGTGATCCTATAGAGGCCGAGCTTCTCCAGCTGCCTCAACGTGATCGGAGTCGATTCACCGTTCTTCTGGATATTGAAAGCAACTGTGTCCGGCGGTTCTGGGAGCTTTATGGATTCCAATGCCCGCGCAGGCAGAATGCCAAGTGCGAAAACCGCCAGTATGACTAGGCAGCGCTTGATCGTCAGGCGTCTTTTGTTGAGCAAGGATGACATGCGTCCACTCCTTTTCTTATTATCGCAAGCCGGCGCCACCGTCGTCGAGGCGCCATTTCTTGACGGAATCATTAAGGCTACCATGGCCGAGTAACTTTTCAGTTAGCGACCTATCGCCAATGTTGATTTTCGTCTGGATGGTCGGCATGCCCAGGAAGCCCGTTTTGATATGCGACGGATGGGATGGAGCTGGGTCGCGTCGGAACCCGTTCAAAGTCATCGGAGAAGGCCCATTTCGGCTTGGACCTCAGCAGATTTTCGTGTAATGCGGCCCGCAACCCGGCGGTTCGGGCAAAAACCGGTCCGTAGCCGTTGCGTTTCCGGCAGGACCATCTTTCAGCTTGATTAGCGGCATTCTGCCCGCTAACGAAGACAGACAAACAAAAGACGAGGATGCCCAAATGAGTGACACCGCAGAGCGCGTCAAGAAGATCGTCATCGAGCACCTTGGCGTCGATGCCGACAAAGTGACGGATCAGGCGAGCTTCATCGATGATCTGGGCGCCGACAGCCTTGACACGGTCGAACTCGTCATGGCGTTCGAAGAAGAATTCGGCGTCGAGATTCCCGACGACGCAGCCGAGACCATCCTGACCGTCGGCGATGCGGTGAAATACATCGACAAGGCTTCGGCCTGACACTTTCCGCAGTCATCACCGGGGAGGACCTGCGATGAGGCGTGTCGTCGTCACGGGCCTTGGGTTGCTGTCGCCGTTCGGCATGGGCTTCGAGCACGGCTGGAAGGAATTGCTGACCGGCCGCAGCGCTGCCAAGCGCATCACCGAGTTCGAGGTGGAAGATCTTGCCTGCAAGATCGCCCACGTCATTCCGCGTGGCGACGGCAGCAATGCCACCTTCAATCCCGAGGCCGTGCTCGAGCCGAAGGAATTGCGCAAGATCGGCGACTTCATTCTGTACGGGATTGCCGCCGCCGACGAAGCGCTGAAGGATTCCGGCTGGGAGCCGAAGACGCACGCCGAGCAATGCGCCACCGGCGTCCTGATCGGCTCCGGCATTGGCGGCATCGAGGGCATCGCAGAGAACGCGATGATCCTTAGGGAACGCGGCCCCCGCCGCATCAGCCCTTTCTTCATCCCGGGCCAGATCATCAATCTTGTCTCCGGGCAGGTTTCGATCCGGCACGGGCTGAAAGGCCCTAACCATGCCGTGGTCACGGCCTGCTCCACCGGCGCCCACGCCATCGGCGATGCCGCCCGGTTGATCATGTGGGGCGATGCCGACGTGATGCTGGCAGGCGGCGCCGAAGCGCCGGTGACGCGGCTGTCGATCGCCGGCTTCGCCGCATGCCGGGCGCTGTCGACGGAACGCAATGATTCGCCGGACACGGCGTCGCGCCCCTATGATCGCGACCGTGACGGCTTCGTCATGGGCGAGGGGGCCGGCGTTGTCGTGCTCGAGGAGCTCGAGCATGCCAAGGCGCGCGGCGCCAAGATCTATGCCGAGGTCACGGGCTATGGTCTCACCGGCGACGCGCATCACATCACCGCGCCCGCCGAGGATGGCGATGGTGCCTTCCGTTGCATGACGGCGGCGTTGAACCGGGCCAAGCTGGCCCCCGCCGATGTCGATTACATCAACGCGCACGGCACCTCGACCATGGCCGACACGATTGAGCTCGGCGCTGTCGAGCGGCTTGTCAGCAATGCTGCGTCGAAGATTTCGATGTCGTCGACCAAGTCTTCGATCGGCCATCTGCTTGGGGCGGCGGGTGCCGCCGAAGCGATCTTTTCGATCCTTGCCATCAGAGACAATGTCGCCCCGCCGACCATCAACCTCGACAATCCGGAACGCGAAACCGCGATCGACCTGGTGCCGAACAAGCCGCGGGCCCGCCAGATCGACGTGGCGCTGTCCAATTCCTTCGGCTTTGGCGGAACCAACGCGTCGCTTGTCTTCCAGCGCTACAATGGCTGATCGTCCGGCTGACGGGCGCCGCTTTGGCGTGCCGTCAATTTTGCCATATTCGCCCCTACTCTACCGCTGGGGATTCGTTGGGCGATCAAACGGTAGGGCGAAATGAACACAAATCCGGCAAGCAACGGAGAATTGGGGCAGCGGCCCGCGACATCCAGTCCGATCGTGCCGAAAACGGCCAGCGAGGCGTTGCGGCCGGAGGCCGGCACGCCGCCGCCGAAGCGCTCGCGAGCATCACGCAGCCAACTCGTCGTGTTCATGAACTTCGTCATTTCCTCGGTGATGCTGATGGTTCTGGCGGCCGGCGTCGCGGTCTATTTCGGCAAGCAGGAATTCACCGAACCCGGCCCCTCGGCCAATGGCGACACCTTCCTGGTCAAGCCGAACACCGGTGTCCAGGACATCGCCGACCAACTCGAACGCCGCGGACTGGTCAGCGACGCTCGGATCTTCCGCCTTGGCGTGCGCGCCTTCGGCAATGATTCCGCGCTGAAGGCCGGCGAGTACGAGATCAAGCCCAGGGCTTCTATGCGCGACATCATGGAGCTTTTGAAGAGCGGCAAGTCGGTGATGTATTCGCTAACCGTTCCAGAGGGGCTGACGGTCGAGCAGGCGCTGCAGCGCATCGCCGACGAGACTGCCTTGAGTGGCGATATGCCGGCGACCATTCCTTCGGAGGGCAGCCTCGCCACCGACACGCTGCGATTCACGCGCGGCGCGACACGCCAGCAGATGATCGACAAGCTGCTGGCCGATCAAAAGAAGCTGGTTGATGATGTCTGGCAGCGGCGCGCGCCGGATCTGCCGCTGGCCAACGTCGAAGAGTTTGTGACCTTGGCTTCGATCGTTGAGAAGGAGACGGGCAAAGGTGACGAGCGTTCACGGGTTGCCGCCGTCTTCCTGAACAGGCTTGCCAAGGGCATGCGCCTGCAATCCGATCCAACCATCATCTATGGTCTGTTCGGCGGCAAGGGCAAGCCGGCGGACCGTCCGATCTACCAGTCCGACATCCAGAAGCAGACGCCCTACAACACCTACTTGATCAACGGCTTGCCGCCGACGCCGATCGCCAATCCCGGTCGCGCGGCGCTGGAGGCGGTAGCCAATCCGTCGAAAACGGACGACCTCTATTTCGTCGCCGATGGTAACGGCGGGCACGTCTTTGCCGCGACGCTGGAAGAGCACAATGAGAATGTCGCCCGCTATCGCGCCTTGCAGAAGAAGCAGGCAGATGAGGCTGCCAAGACCATCAACACCAGTGGCGCCGGGGACGGCAATGTCGACAAGCCCGCTGACGCTGGGGCCGCTGGGCCGGCTGACGATGGCGACGACAACGGCGGTGACGCGGGCGCTGCCCAGTAGAATAAAGAAGGGCCTTGCCCATCAGGCGACGCCCTGACATTTGCAAAAGCGCCGCGCGTCCTATTTTGAGGCGTCTGCGGCGCAGTCATTTTCAAGCCGCACTTGCTCCTCGCCGTAAAGCCGGTTTCGGGGTGTGCGCCAGGGACGTGTGGGCGATATGAATTTGCAGAGCATGACCGGTTTTGCACGTGCCGTCGCCGAGCATGAAGGCACCTCGATTGCCTGGGAGGTCAAGTCCGTCAACGGCAAGAGCGTCGAGATACGGCTGCGATTGCCGCCAGGCTTCGAGCGGCTGGAACCAGCCGTCAGGCAGACACTTCAGAAGCGTTTTGCACGCGGCAATTTCCAGGCGACGCTGACCATCGGTCGTGCCGCCGGCGCGCTGGCGCAACCGGTCGTCAATGAAGCCTTCCTGAAGGATCTGGCAGGGCTCGCCAAGCGGCTGCAGGAGCAATTCGGCTTTGCTCCCGCGACATCAGACGGATTGCTTTCGCTGCGCGGCGTCCTCGACATTCCCGAAGCCGTCGAAACTGAAGAGGCGAGGGCTGCGCTCGATGCAGCAATCATGGCCGCGCTCGAGGTGGCCCTGAAAGGGCTCGAACAGGCACGACAAAGCGAGGGTGCCGCGCTGGCTTTTCTGTTGTCGGGCCATATCGACATAATCGAGGTGCTGACGCTGCGGGCCGAGGCGGATCCGTCACGCGAGACGGCGGTGATCCGCGAACGCATTGCCGAGCAGGTCAGGCTGCTGATGGACGCTTCCGCCAATCTGGACGCGACCCGGCTGTACATGGAGGCGGCGTTCCTCGCCACCAAAGCTGATATTCGCGAAGAGATCGACCGGCTGAAGACGCATATCGCATCAGGTCGGGCACTGCTTGAAGGCGGCGGTGCAATCGGCCGCAAGCTCGATTTTCTGGCACAGGAATTTAACCGCGAATCGAATACGCTATGTTCGAAGTCGAATGCCGCTGCCGTTACCGCGATCGGGTTGGAGCTGAAGGCGGTGGTCGACCAGTTTCGTGAACAGATCCAGAATCTGGAGTAGCCGATGGTTGCCAAGGATTTGGGGTCCCGCATTCGCCGCCGGGGCCTGATGCTCGTCCTGTCGTCGCCGTCTGGCGCCGGCAAGTCGACGATCGCGCGCAATCTTCTGGAAAGCGATTCCAGTCTCGAACTGTCGGTCTCCGTCACCACCAGACCGCGCCGCGGCAGCGAGATCGAGGGCGTCCACTATCATTTCCGGACGATGCGCGAGTTCGAGCGGCTGCGCGATTCCGACGCGCTGCTGGAATGGGCCGAGGTTCACGGCAATTGCTACGCGACCCCGCGTGAGCCAGCCGAACTGGCGCTGTCTGAAGGACGCGACATGCTGTTCGACATCGACTGGCAAGGTGCCCAGCAACTCAAGGAGAAGATGCGCGCCGACATTGTCTCGATCTTCATCCTGCCGCCATCGATGAAGGAATTGAAGGCGCGGCTGAAGCGCCGCGCCGAAGACCAGGAGGCGGTGATCGAGACGCGGTTGAAAAACGCCCGCAACGAGATCGAGCACTGGAAGGAATATGATTTCGTCATCGTCAATGACGACCTCGACCGCGCCTTCGCCGAAGTGCGCGGCATCGTCGTCGCCGAGCGACTAAGGCGCGATCGCCGGCCAGGCCTGTTCGACTTCGTCTCGGGACTGTTGGACGAGAAGACGGGCTGACCGGCTTCAGGGCGCTATGCCATCGACCAGGATCAGGTTGCGGCTGAGCGCTGCATCGCGCACGTCCAGTGCCGACGCGTACTCGGCGGAGGCGTACCAACGCCTGGCCCGTTCCATGTCGGGAAATTCGACGACGATCAGCGGTCCGGGATGCCACATGCCTTCCAGTGTCTCTACCCGTCCGCCACGCACCAGATAGCGCCCGCCATGCTGGGCGATAGAAGTCGCCGCGCGGGATCGGTAGGTCTCGATGGCCTCTTCGTCGCGGATCGTGACATCGGAAATGACATAGGCGGGCATTTTGATCCTCCGGCGTGTTCGCCAGATTATCTATGCCTCGAGCAAAACGCTTCCAGACCCGCCGGCACTACACCGCATTGGTCAGCCGCACGAATTCCTCGACGCTGAGCGTCTCGGCACGGCGTGTCGGATCGATGCCTGCACGGGTGAGCAGCGCCTCGCCCCCCAAGCTTTTCACGCTCTGCCGCAGCATCTTGCGGCGTTGGCCGAAGGCGGCTTCGGTGACGCGGCCGAGTTTTTTCACCTCGGCGGCCAGCGGAGCCAGGCGCGGCACCAGATGCACCACCGAGGAGGTGACCTTCGGCGGCGGCGTGAATGCCTGTGGCGGCACGTCGAAGGCGATCCTCGCCTCCGTCCGCCAGCCGGCAAGAACCCCGAGCCGGCCATAGCTGTCGCTGCCGGCGGGCGCGACGATGCGCTCGGCGACCTCGCGCTGGAACATCAACGTCATCGAGGTGTAGAAGGGCGGCCAATCGCTGACCGTCAACCAGCGCACCAGCAGCTCGGTGCCGATATTGTAGGGCAGGTTGGCCACGATCTTTACCGGGCCACCGCCCCCGGCCGCGCGACTGGCTAGTGCCGCGAAATCGGTCTTCAGCGCATCGCCGGACACAATCTCAAGCCGGTCGGGATAATGGTCGGACACTTCGGCAAGCGCTGCCAGGCAGCGTTCGTCACGCTCGATGGCAATGACGTGGCGCGCTCCGTTGGAGAGCAAGGCGCGGGTCAACCCGCCAGGACCGGGACCGACCTCGATCACGGTTGCATCGGACAAGTCGCCGGCGGTGCGTGCGATCTTGCCCGTGAGGTTCAGGTCGAGCAGGAAATTCTGGCCGAGCGCCTTCCTTGCCTGCAGCCCATGACGCTCGATCACCTCGCGCAGCGGCGGCAGCCCGTCGACGCTCATGCCTTCGATCTCATGCGGCAACCGGTCCCGTGTTCGTGTCGGCCAATTGCCGGGCAAGCTTCAATGCCGCCATCAGGCTGTCGGGCCGCGCCACGCCCTTGCCGGCGATGTCGAAGGCGGTGCCGTGGTCGGGCGAAGTGCGGATGAAGGGCAGGCCGAGCGTGACATTGACCGCCTCGTCGAAGGCCAGCGCCTTGGCCGGGATCAGCGCCTGGTCGTGATACATGCAAAGGGCGACGTCGTAGCCGGCCCGCGCCCGGGCATGGAACAACGTATCGGCGGGCAGGGGACCGAAAGCATCGATGCCCTCGGCACGCAGGATTTCGATTGCCGGACGCACGATCTGCTCGTCCTCGAGGCCCATGGCGCCGCCTTCACCGGCATGCGGATTGAGCCCGGCAACGGCCAGCCGTGGCTTTGCGATGCCGAAGCGGCGAGCGAGGTCGGCGGCGGTGATGCGCGCGGTGGCGACGATCAGTTCGGTGGTCAGCGCCTTCGGTACCTCGGCCAGCGCAATGTGGATGGTAACGGGTACGGTGCGCAGGTCGGGGCCTGCCAGCATCATCACCGGCATCGCCTCGACGCCGCTGTGCCGGGCCGTCAGATGCGCCAGATATTCGGTGTGGCCGGGGAAGCGGAAGCCGGCATCGTAGAGCGGCTTCTTGGCGATGGGGCAGGTGACGACCGCCAAAGCTTCGCCGGCAAGGCAGTCGGCGACGGCACGGTCGATGGCCTCGATGGTTGCTGCGGCATTGGCCGGGTCGGGCCGGCCAGGGCTGTCGATACTGTGGGCAGTCAGCGGCACGATCGGCAGGGCGCCGGCAAAGACTTGCGCCGCTTGTGATGGTGTCGTTTCGACGATCGGCAGCGAAATGCCGAGGAGGCGCGCCCGCGACACGATCAGCGCCGGATCGGCGAGCAGATAGAAGGGAGGCAGGGCGGCGGCCTCGCGCGCCATGAAAGCAGCGATGGCGATCTCCGGCCCGATGCCGGACGGATCGCCGGCGCTCAACGCGAGCGCAATCATTGGGCTGTCCACGTCAGCGCTTGACGATACGGGCTTTCGCCTTCAACTCGTCGACATATTTCTTGCTGAGTTCGTCGGCGTTCTTGTCGCCGGAGCCTTCGTTCTCAAACACCATCTGGGCGACCTTGTCGTCTGACACTTCGCGCGACGAGCAGATACCGATGAATTCGACGCCGCGTTCGGTCGCGCGCGTGACTGTGGCGCCACCAACCTTGGTAGCCTTGATCTGCTCGGCCCAGTCCGGCGGCAGCTGCGGCGCCAGCACCCGGCCCAGATCGCGAACGGTAACGTCGATCAGACCCTTGGCGAATTCGCGCGTCGTGTTGCAGCCGCTGAAGCGGGCACGCATTGCGTCGGCCTCGCGCTTGCGCTTGGCCAGCGTTGCGCTGCGTTCGGCCGCAGGCACCACGAAGATGACCTGCTGCAGCATGTACTCGGTAGCGCTCGGCTTGGCGCCGCCTTTTTCGAGCATCTTCCTGACAAGGTCCTGTTCGCTGACGGCACCGGTACCATCGCCGGAACGGTAGCGCGCGCTCAAGGCCTGGTTCCAGGCCATTTGGGCACGAATGAATTCCTTGAAGTGGCTCTTGCCGACGCCTGACTTCTCCATGACGCCGTCGAGCTGGCTGAGCTGCATCTTGTTGCTCGAAGCAAAGCGTTGATATGCCGCCTCGACCTGCGCGTCGCTGATGCGGATACCGAGCCGCTTTGCTTCGGCCATGCGCAGCGTCTGGTCGATCATTTCCTGGCCAGCGTCACCCTTCTTGCGCTGCAGCTTCAGAAAAGCGGCACGATGGGCGATGTCGCCGGTGGTGACCGGAATGTCGTTGACGACGTATTTGATCTCGCTGGCGAAAGCAGGTGGCGTCATCACGGTGAGCGACAGGGACGTCGCCGCCACAAGCAACGCGAAACCTGCTGAAAAGAGGTATTTCCTCATCGTTGGTATCCCAATTCTATCCCGGTTCCGCCCAATTTCAGCTTTTCCAGGTGCGCGAAATCCGTGCCAGCCCTATGCGGCGAAACGATGTCGCCGCGTGTTACTGGATCGTGTCGATGGCGTTGGTCGACGAGCCGAAATCGCCGAGGGTGCGGAACGACAGATTGAAGCCGATGCTCTGCGAGACCTCCCTGGTGTTCAGGTCTCGCGACTGCGAATAGGTCATCAGATAGGTGAAGCAGGAATCGTTGTAGGCGAAGCCGACACCATCCCTGACCAACAGATTTTCCTGAAGGTCGTAAGTTCCGGTGCCGAAGACACGCCAGTTCTCGGCGAGATGCGTCGATGCGCCAAGCGTGACCTCGTGACGATCGGTCGTGAAACCGTACAGGGGCTGGGCCTGGATGAAGGCGTATTTGGCGCTCAGTGACACGGGCAGGCCGGAATAGGCGGCTTTCACCTCGGTGCGGCGGTTCTCGAAGGTCTGTTCGTCGAAACGGCCGCTGATCGAGGCAGCGAATCCGTTGGGACTGCTGATGCCGAACAGACCGACATAGTCGGACTTGGTCGTGTCGAGGCCGGAATTGGCGCCGACATTGACCAGATCCGGCGCGGCGAAGGAGTTCTCGCCGCCGATCTGATAGGATTGGCCGAAAATGGCATTGGTGCCCCAGCCATTATTGTAGGAGCCGGAATAGCGGAGGCCGACATTGGCGCGCGAACCGCCTTCGACGCGGTCATAACCGGAGAACTTGTCGCGTTCGAACAAGGTTGTCGCGTCGAAGACCATGCTTTGGGCGTCTTCGTTGGGAACGGCGAGACCGCCTACATACTGTTCGTTCGGGCGCATGAAGACCTGCGCCATCGGCTCGATCACGTGACTGGACCCGCTGGCCATGGAAAACAGCACCGGCCAACGCATCTCGAGGCCTGCGGTTGCCATGAAGCGGGCAAACGACGAGCGCATGTCGTCCTGCTGGCCCAAATTTGTTGCCATGTTGTTGATGGCGTCGAGCGATGCCGACGACGCTTTGAGGTAGTCCACGTCGCCCTGCAGCGCCAGCAACGGCGTCAGCACCAGTCCGTCATCGGTGACGAAGCTCCGCTTCCACTCGGCTTCGGCGGTGAGGCGTCCGGATTCGCCTTCAATACCGGGGACGCGCTGCGTGGGGACGAAGAAGGTCTTGTCGAGATCGTCGCGGCTGATGACCCGTGCGTTGACATTGAGCGACAGCTGGCCGCCGGCCATCGACACGTCGGGAATGTAGGCGTAGTCGAGCGACGGCAGCACCCAGGGCTGCTGGCCGCTTCGCGCCGCGGCATTGCTGCTAAGCGTATCCTCCTGCACATCGAAATGCATGGCGCGCACGTCGAAATAGTTGCGGCCGTTGAGACCCGTCAAGTAGACCGACGACTGGTGGACGGAGGCATTGTACTTGTCGATGTTATAGGTATGCGAGAAGTTCTTGTCGGTCTGCAGCAGCACGTCCCAGCCGAAATTCCAGCGCTGATTGATAGCGAACTGGCCCTGCGTGCCCATCATGCCACGGAATTTGTTGGGATCGCCCGCCGCACCCGTATCGACATTGTGCCCGGCGGTGCTGGGGAAGGCAGCCGTGTCGAGGAAGGCGTTGGGATCCTGCTGATGGATTCCGGCGATCTTCAAGCTGTACTGGCCATTGTTGAAGCGCTGGCGCCACTCAGCCTCACCGAGGAAGCCTTGCTTGGTGTAGCCGGTACCTGTGACGGTCAGGTCATAGGTCGGTGACAATGCAAAGTAATAGGGAATTTTTACGCCGACGCCGAGATCGTTTTTGTAGACGATGCCGGGTATCAGGAAGCCGCTCTTGCGCTTCACCGTCGGGTCGGCAATCTCGAATGCAGGCAGATAGGCGAGCGGAAAGCCGAAGAACTCGAAATTCGCGTTCTCGAAGCGAACCGTCTTCTTCTCGCCGTTCCAGATGATCTTCCGCGCCTTGACCCGCCAGGTCGGCGCTTTGTCGGGCTTGTCCTCGCACGGTTCACAGGCGGTGTAGACGCCATTGTGGAACGTGGTCAGCACGCCGCCCATGCGCTCGGCACTTTCGGCGGCGAAATACGCCTTGTCGATGGTTTCGACGCGCAACGCGTTGACGAAGCCGTCGGCGAAGTCATCGGTGATGTCGATATGTTCCGAATTGATCTTGGTGCCGTCGCTGTTGACGACCTCGACATTGCCGCTCGCGACCATCCGCTTGGTGTTGCGGTTGTATTCGACCCGCTGGGCGACAAGGCGATTGCCACCGTAGTCGATCTGCACGCCACCGACGGCGGTCACCGTCTGATTGTCGTTGTTGTAGACCAGCGTATCGGCCGCCAGCAACATCTGCGAGCCGGACGGAACCGTTGTCGCCATGTCGCCAACATCCTGCGCGAAGGCCGGCATCGGGACGGCGCAGGTAAGCAGGCACGCCAAGGCGGTCGCCGCATAGAGGCGCGCCAACCGGGCCTGCCTGTTGCTGGGCAAAAACGCCTCTCTCACTAGCCGTCTTCCTTGTATAACAGGAAAGTCACCCCGAAGAACATAGCCACCACGACGGGCACCCAGGCGGCTACGACAGTCGGCACGAATCCCGCCACGCCGAATGCCTTTACCAGCACCGAAACGACATAAAGCAGAAAGCCAGCGATGATGCCACCCAGAATCATCGTCGCCGACTGCCCCATCCTAGCAAATCGCATTGAAACCGTTGCCGCAATCAGCGTCATGGCGACGAGAAGGAACGGCAACGCCACCAGCGAATCAAACTGCATGGCAAAGGCATTTGCCTTGAGGCCGAAGGAACGGGCAATTTCGATCTTTCCCGGCAGATCGTAGAACGGGATGGTTTCGGGCCGCGCCAGCCGTTCCTGCACGAATTCTGGCTTCAGATTGGTTGGCACGCGATCGTTTGCCGATGCCTGGATCGTGCCGTTCTGCAATGTCTTGACGTCCTGCAATTCCCAATAGCCGTCGCGCAGGAAGGCACGGGCGGCGTCCTTGCGCTCGACGATGTTGCCTTGCGGGTCGAGAACGAAAAAGACGACATCGGCCATCTCCAGGCCCTGGTTCAAGATGGCCCGCGCGCCGATGATGGTGTCCCCCGAACCGGTTTTCTGCCGAATCCAGGGTGCGGCATCGGCCGAAACCTTGTTCGATTTTCCGGAACGCAGCTGGGTTTCGATCTGCTCGGACCAGGAGAATGCATGCGCGGCGAGCGGATTGATGACGCCAACTGACAGGACGCCGAACAGCAAGGCTCCGATGCAGCATGGCAAGAGGAATTGCCAGGCGGAAACGCCTGCGGAACGCGCGATGACCAATTCGTAGCGCCGGTTGAGCGACACCAGCGTCGCCATCGCCGAGAAGAGACCGACGAACGGCACGGTCTGCAGCATGATCATCGGCATTCGGAGGCCTGAGATGGCCACTGCCGTCCCGTAGGTGAAGCCGGGCAGGCCGGTGGTGCGGCCGGAGAGCTCGGTGAAATCGATCAGGAACACCAGCGCCAGAAGCCCGATGAAGAACCAGATAGTGATCGTCACATAGCGGAAGAAGAAATAGCGGCCCAGCGTCCAGCCCATCAGCCGACCCCTTGCCCTGAAGTGCCGCGCCCGGACAGCCGCAGTTTGAGAGCGTTCCAGCTGTCACCGATGCGGGTGGCGAAGTTTGTCATCCAGTCCGCCCAGGCCACCGGCAGCTCCATGGTCCGGTTGGAGACGATGAACCAGATCGCCACCGCGGAAGCCACGACCGGTATGCCATAAACCATATAGGCATATTGCGGGATATCGTCGGCCTTGCTGGCGGCAAAAAAGCCCAGCCAGCGCACGAACAGCGATATCCCGATGGCTGTAATCAGCGGATTGACGCGCGCCTCGCGGTGCGAACGCGCATCTCCGGCGACCGCGAGCGCGATGAGCGCGAAGACCATGGAATACATCCATTCCGAAAATCGCTGGTTGACCTCAGCCAAGTATTCATAGGGGTTCTGCTGATAACTTTTGTCGTTGGCGCTTGGGTTGAGCAGGTACTGGGTCGTCTGGTCCTTTGGCAAGAGCGTCACCGTCGAAGCTGACGCCATGAAGGCCGACATGTCGAAGGCATAGGAGGTGAACCGGATGACTGAGAGATCGCCGGTCAGCGTTTTGCGATGGATGACACCGTCATTCATCATCAGCATCTTTTCGCCGCCACGTTCGACGATGCTGCCGGTCTTGGCGTAGTAGACGAGGTTCACGCCTTCTTCGCGTGAATCGGCGACGAAGATGCCGCCCAGTCGATTGTCGGGAAGTCGCTCGCCGACCTGGAGGAACAGCCCGTCTTCGATCTTGCGGAAGGTGCCTTCCTGGATGATCAGCGACAACAGATCCGCGCGCGACGATGCCACCAGGGCCCGGTTTTTCTGCCGTGCATAGGGGTCGATGCCGTTGTCGACCGCAAAGGAAAAGACGGCTGCCGCGAGCGCCAAAAGCATGATTGGCCGCACGATCGTCCAGCGCGAGGCGCCCGCGGCGTTGACGACGGCGAGCTCGGAATCCGAATTCATGACGCTGAGCGTCTGTGCGACCGCCACCACCAGCGCGAAAGGCACCACGACCGGGATGATGGACGGAAGAATGAGGGCGGCGACCTCGAAGAAGGTCAGTGCCGACTGGCCGCTGTCAGTGACCAGGTCGATCTTTGCCAGCACTTGCGTCGTCCACACGATGGCCAGCGTCCAGACAAGCGCGGCCATGAAGACCACGAAAGTGCGGCGCATGATGTAGCGTTCAACGACCTTCATGAAGGCTTTTCTCGATTTTTTCGAACGGCATCATGCCACCACACAAGGGTAGCCGTCCGGCAGCGCCTGCACAACTGGCTCCATCAGAGGGTCGATCCGGCTCCCGTCCCAAGTCACCCGCCCCGGCGGGCCGGAGTGTCGGCGGGAATGGATAAGAAAGGGAGAACATCGATGGTTAACAACAGGTTGCGGCGAAAAGCGGTGCCGTGCCGCGAAGAATCACCATCGATTCCGTAGGTCATATGGGATGCGAATTCGGCAAAGTCTTGCCAAATGCCAGAAAACGACCAAATGTCGCGCATCGTCTCGAACCCTTCCCCAAAAGCTGCGCATTCCCTGAAAGCAGGACATTATGAGCCAAAGACCGTCGATCGCCTTCGCCAAATTCTCCTCACCTCAGACCGCGTCGAGCAAAAAAGGCACAGCCTTCGTGCTCTCGGCGGATGAGGGCGGCCTGAGCGATGCAGCGAAGGCTTGCGATCCCGGCAAGACGCTGGAGCGGGCTTTTCCGGTGGCCGAGTTCACAGGCAAGTTCGCCAGCGTGGTGGAAGTTCTGGCGCCGCAGGGGGCCTCGCTCGACAGGCTGGTGGCGATAGGCGCCGGCAAGGTGTCGGGACTGGACGATTATGCGTGGCTGAAGCTTGGCGGCACCATTGCCGCGTCGCTGCGCAAGGCGGCCGAGGTGGCAGTGGTGCTCGATCTCGCCGGCGCGTCGCCAAGTGGCAAGGATGCGGCAAGCCTTGCGGCGGGCATTCTCCTGCGCAGCTATTCCTTCGACAAATACAAGACCAGGAAGGACAAGGACGACGGCAAGGCCGAGCCGAAAAAGCCGGTCAAGGTGATCATCCACACCGCCGATCCGGCTGCGGCAAAAAAAGCCTTCACCGATGCCGAGGCGGTGATCGACGGCGTCCTGCTGGCGCGCGACCTCGTCAACGAACCCGCAAACGTGCTCGGGCCGGTCGAGTTCGCCGCTCGCGCCACGGAACTCGAGGCGCTCGGCGTCAAGGTTGAGATCCTGGCCGAGAAAGAGATGAAGAAGCTCGGCATGGGCGCGCTGCTCGGCGTCGCGCAGGGCTCGCCGCGCGGCGCTCGCATGGCGGTCATGCAGTGGAACGGCGGCAAGCCAAAGGACAATCCGATTGCCTTCATCGGCAAGGGCGTCACCTTCGACACCGGCGGCAATTCGATAAAGCCGGCGTCCGGCATGGAGGACATGAAGGGCGATATGGGCGGTGCCGCCGCTGTTACAGGCCTGATGCATGCGCTGGCCGCGCGCAAGGCGAAGGCCAACGTGGTCTGCATCATCGGCCTGGTCGAAAACGCCGTCGACGGCCATGCTCAGCGTCCCGGCGACATCGTCACCTCGATGTCGGGCCAGACCATTGAGGTGCTCAACACCGACGCCGAGGGCCGCCTCGTGTTGGCCGATGCGATGTGGTACTGCAACGACCGCTTTCAGCCGAAATTCATGGTCAATCTGGCGACGCTGACCGGCGCCGTCATGGTCGCGCTCGGCCAGCACTATGCCGGGCTGTTTTCCAACAATGACCAACTGTCCGAAAGGCTGACGGCCGCGGGGCACGCTACACAGGAGCGGCTGTGGCGCATGCCGCTCGGCGCCGAATACGACAAGCTGATCGATTCCAAGAACGCCGACATGAAGAACATCGGCGGCCGCTATGGCGGCGCCATCATCGCTGCGCAGTTCCTGCAGCGCTTCGTCAAGGACACCCCATGGGCGCATCTCGACATTGCCGGCACGGCGATGGGCTCGCCGTCGAACGAGATCAACCAGTCTTGGGGGTCTGGCTTCGGCGTCCGGTTGCTGGATCGGTTGGTGCGCGACAATTATGAGCAGTGATCCGATTCAATCACTATAGAACCACTATAGAACGAAGCGATGGCCGACGTCCTGTTCTATCACCTGACCGAATCGACGCTGGAGGATGCGCTGCCGGGCCTCCTGGAGCGCAGCGTCGATCGTGGCTGGCGCGCCGTGGTGCAGACCGGCACCGAGGAACGCCGTGATGCGCTCGACCAGCATCTTTGGACCTTCCGCGACGATTCGTTCCTCGCCCACGCGACCGATCGTGAGGCATATCCCGGCGAGCAGCCGATCCTGCTGACCACCGGAGACGGTAATCCCAACCAGGCCAAGATAAGGTTCCTCGTTGACGGCGCGGTGCCGCCTGACCTCGGTGGCTACGAGCGCGCGGTGTTCCTGTTCGACGGCCACGATGCCGCCCAGGTCGAAGCGGCGCGGGGACACTGGAAGGTGATGAAGGACGCCGGCCATGCCGTCACTTACTGGCAACAGACGCCAGACCGTCGCTGGGAGCGCAAGGCTTGATGCATGTCGCCCAAAGGTTTTGGGAGAGCGGCAGGCATAAGAACAGCGACATAAGCAGGTCGCCTGAACCGTTCAGCCGATCTGCTTTAGACCAGTGGCTCGTCGCAGAAGACAGTATCTACTGCTTTGCCTTGATCAGGTTCATTTTCTTGGTGACGTAGTCTCCGTATTTCAATTTCATGGATTCGTCCGACCGGTTGCGATGCGAACTCCTGAAAACATACCACTCACCATCAGGTGATTTACGCTTGTAGATCACCTTGCCTGCCTGGCGATGCTCGAAGCAGGTCATCGAGCCCTTCACACCCCAGGAGCCATGCCATTGCGCACGGTAGCACAACTTGCCGCCGCCGGGGATGAACCACATGCCGTCGCCATAGCCCGGATTGCCTTTGTCGTAGGTCCAGGCGTCGAATTGCCGTTGCTTGACGGCAAAGAACCCGGCGCCCTTCTTGGCCCACAGCCACGAATGGTTCTGGTAGATCCGGTAGACGCCGTCGTCAGGAATAGCGGTGGCCTTTTGCGCCTGCTCGGCGATTGTCGTCGCCGCGTCGGCTGTCGAAGGGATATGGAAGGCAAGAACCACAACGGAGCAGGCGAATGCCGCTCCGCGACAATTTCCCAGTATTCGTTTCATCAAACTCCCCCACGGACTGATTTATGCCATGCCTCAACCATCTTCCCGAACCGCTGGTTCTGGAAGGAGATGGATCGGCATGATGCGCTTACGGCAGGACGTGCTGCGTCACTCTCCAGTCCGGCAGCCCGTAGCCATCCAACCACGGCCACACTTCCTTCTGGTTGAAGTAGACGACCGAAGTCAGCGCCGGGAACTCCGCATAGGATTTACGGGTATCTTCCTGCCACTTCGAGACATAGTCCTGCTTTCCGACATAGCCGAGTTCCGCAACCACGACCGGTTTGTTGAACCTTGCCACGCGGTCATAGCCGGGCTTCAGCATCTCG
Organism: Mesorhizobium sp. M1050; assembly: GCF_040318715.1. Taxonomy (NCBI): domain Bacteria; kingdom Pseudomonadati; phylum Pseudomonadota; class Alphaproteobacteria; order Hyphomicrobiales; family Phyllobacteriaceae; genus Mesorhizobium; species Mesorhizobium sp. M1050. Next base: position 52,967 of record NZ_JAMYMV010000012.1, read on the forward strand.
GCGAACGTACGGTCATGACCGGCCTCGTTAATGTCCTTCTTCTGCAGACCGAATACCGACAGGCCGATGACATCGACATAGTCATCGCCAGGGTAATATTTTTCCAAGCCCTCTTCGCCTTTGGGCGACCACATATACTTGGCGGCGGGGGCAGCCTTGCGGCAAAGATCGACTTCGCGCTTGTAAGCGGAGATCCAATCCTTGGGAGCCCAGTTGGCCCAGGTGAAGCGGCCGTTCGTGTCCTCCATTTCCTGCGCCCAGCGAATGGTCACCGGGCTCTTCATTTGTCCCACCAGGTCGCAGATAGCCTGCATGTTGGCGTCATATTTGCCGCCCAAAATGCCGTCGCGCAATTCGGGTGGGGTGATGCGCCAGTCCTTCGACCAGGTCCACGGCTCAATCGTGATAAGCAGCGAACGGCCGCGTTGCAGTGCATACGTATCGGCCAGTGGCAGCGTCGCCAGATCGACGTCCTCCCAGGGTAGGAACAACTCTTCGATGCTGGCGCTCTTGTCGGCGCTGAAGTCGCCATAGGGATCGTAGGATCCGAATGCCGAAGCGGCGCTGCTCGTCTGAACGGGGTCTGTCCCGGCGACGGAGCCGGCGCTTCCTGCTGTGGTGAATGCGGCGCTCCCGCCCAATGCAAGCGCGATTGCAAGTGCATTTGCTGCAGAACGTTTCATGCCTGACCTCCATAGCTTTAACTTCCCGCGGAAGTTAAAGCTTCGCCCATGCGTATCGATGATTGATCGACACGACTGTCCAAAACCAATCGGTCCAATTGGCTGAATCTGCGGGATTTCGGAGCGACCATTGGCGGGCGTGCGAGCCTTCGCACCGAGCCACCCAAAAACTATCTCTCGCTGCACCAACACCGAGGAGCTACAGAGAGAAGTTCGCCGCGATACTCACAAATTCGCGTCAATATCCCGATATATCATCCCTAGCTAATTTAAGAGCCGGTCAGGGCCAAGAGTCAAGCACAATTAATAGTTGCTTAACCATGTCATTGGCACTGCGGGTGACGCCGCCCTCTGGCCGGATCCCCTCCGAATGGCCTCGATCCTGTCGGTGGATTTCCAACGCCGAAGAGTTTGCCGGCTCACCCGCTACAAGCCGCTCGATGGCGGCTATTCCTCTCCCAAGGCCTTCCAAGCGTAGCTCACCAGATCTCAGGAAAAATACTTAACGAATATCTAATTTAGTTGACACTAAGAAAGTGTGGGCCGATTCTGTTGCCCGGGTTTTGCGAGCTTCAGCCACTTGTCGGCGGAAGCCCAAAGTGGCGGCGGGTAACTGTATGGGTGCTTCCGTACAAGCTGGCATCATCGGCCGTGCGAGCAGACGGGCAGCGCATCGCTCTAAGACGGCTCTGGCCGCCACTGCGCGCAAAGGGCCTTTTTTGGTGCCCGTGCTGTCGGTCACTCAGCAATGGACCCTGAGACTGGCGCTGGCTTTCTGGTTCGTCACGCTCGGATTTTTCTGGATCTGGTGGCTAAAGCCCGAGCATGTCGAGCATGCTGGGCCATACGCATTCGCGACACTCGTTCTGGTGTGGCTCACGCTCATGCCTTTGTACTTTCTCCTGAACGTGCATGCGTCGAAAAAGCCGTCCAAGCTTCACACGATCCCGAAGCGCTCGCGGGTCGCCATGGTCGTGACCAAGGCGCCATCCGAACCCTTTGCCGTGGTTGCCCGCACGTTGGAGGCAATGCTTGCGCAGGACTATCCACATGACACTTGGCTGGCGGATGAGGATCCTTCCGAGGAGACGGAGCGCTGGTGCAAGGCTCGCGGCGTGCTGATTTCGACGCGGCGCGGCAGGGAAGACTATCACCGTACGACATGGCCGCGCCGCACCCGCTGCAAGGAAGGCAACCTGGCGTTCTTCTACGACCATTATGGCTATGAGTATTACGATTTCGTCGCTCAGATGGACGCCGACCATGTGCCGACGCCGACCTATCTCAGGGAAGTCCTCTATCCCTTCGCCGATCCCGCGGTCGGTTATGTGTCGGCGCCGAGCATCTGCGACAACAATGCCGCCGAAAGTTGGGCGGCGCGCGGCAGGCTGTTTCCCGAAGGGATGTTTCACGGACCTCTGCAGTCCGGGCATACGGGCGGGGGAGCTCCGCTCTGCATTGGCTCGCACTATGCCATGCGGACCAAGGCGCTGAAGCAGGCTGGCGGTCTCGGTCCGGAACTGGCGGAGGATCACTCCACTTCGATGCTGATCAATGCGGCCGGATGGCGCGGGGTGCACGCGCTCGACGCCATCGCCCATGGCGACGGCCCACAGACCTTCGCCGACCTCGTTACCCAGGAGTTCCAGTGGTCGCGCAGCCTGATGACGATCCTGCTCGAATATTCGCCGAGCTATCTCCCTAAGCTGTCACCGCGGATGCGGTTCCAGTTCCTCTTTTGCCAACTCTGGTATCCGCTGTTCGCCGTCTTTGCGTTGCTGATGTACGTCATGCCGATCTATGCGCTGTCGACCGGACGCAACTTTGCCAATGTCATGTATGTCGACTTCCTCTTCTATTATCTGCCGAACGCCGTCGCTCTGGTTGGCTTGGTTATGATGCTGAAGGCGTTCGGCCTCTCGCGCCCGATGACGGCCAAGACGATCAGTTGGGAAGGCACGCTGTTCCTCTTCTTCGCGCGCTGGCCCTGGGTGCTCGCCGGCACGCTGTCGTCGATCCGCGACTATCTGACCAAATCGTTCGTCGATTTTCGGGTCACGCCAAAGGGCAGCGGCCCAAAAAGCCTTCTGCCGGCCCGCGCCCTCGCTCCATATGTGGCGCTGGCGATCGGCGCGGCGCTGCCCGTGCTGCTCGTGGATCACCCCTTCGACGCCACCGGCTTCTACTGGTTCGCCGCCTTCAACGCCTTCCTCTATGGGCTTCTGGTGGTGGTCATCGTCGCAAGACACGTCATCGAGAACAGGATCCCGTTGCGTGCCAATGCCGCGAAATTCGCCTTGCAGGCGTCGCTTGCCACGCTGGCGCTCGCCGTTCCGGCCGTGGGCTTCTACGATCGCGGTCTGGAAGGCGTCTATGGCCTGCAGCAGGGCGCCGGCGGCCTCCGCATCGTACGCATCGCCTATGTGGTTTCCGGCGCCGGCCAGGGCAACATCGGTGCCCGCAATTTTTACTTCGATCCCGGCTGGGTATCACCGCGCTGACGCCGTGAGGCGTAGGCGCGCAAACAGTTCCCTGAACTGCATTTGGCTTGATAGCAGGCCAGCGACCGCAGCAGTGGCGGCGCGCTCAAAAGATCAAATTTTAATAAAATCTTATTGAGCGCCGAAAGACCGCGCTCATCATGTCGTTTGCCTGAATCTTAATAAGCTTCCTCTAATATGTGGCCACGATGTGAGTGGCGATAGGCTGCTCACGTGGCGCGGAGACATAATAAGAGAAATAGATCTCAGCGCTCCAGCGACTTGTATTTGTGGCAGGGGATGCGATGAAGAAATTTATGGTAAGCGGGGCAAGGATCGGCAAGAAATACGCCTGTGCATTTACCGCTGTTGCATTGATCTCGATGGCGTCCGGTTGCCAGAGCATGGATGCGAACAAGACCAGCTCGATCGGCACCAAGCCCGTGGTTTATACGCTCGGCAAGAAGCAGCACTCCGTCGAGAACAAGCCGCTGCATCTGATCAATCGCAAACCGCTGACACGGATGACGACCGTGACGCGTACGAGGCAGGAGATCTATGCGGCTCTCGTGCGGCCGCAGCAGGTCGGCGGGCCGGCGCCGGTGAAGGTTTCCTATAGTCCAGGCAATGGCGGCCCGTTCCTGGGTCATTCGCCCTGGATTTGCAGCCCGAGCGGCTTCGGCCAACGCGCCAGCTGCCGTTCGCGTTACTGATTCTAGTTTAGAACATCAGACGCAAAAGCGGCGGCGCGGTTTGAGTGAAGAGCCGGCCGCTCTGGTCTTCGCCGGGGGGCGAGAGTCAAGGGCAAGAGGTTGGCGCAGGCGTTGCGCCTTACCTCTTGCCCTTCGATCATCATTCTGGCGACACGGTTCGGCAAACCAGTCCTTGCTCGATCCGCACCTTCCTGGCGGCAAGCCGGCTGCGCCTTGCCACCTTCAGTGCCGGATTGCACCAGGCGTTCATGTTGCCGACGACTTCGTCGATCCGCAAGCCGCCGGCAGACATGCCCGCCGCTCCGGTCACCACGATCGGCATGGAACCTATAGGGCGTTCCAATCAGGTCACGATGCCCGACCAGGGCGGTGCCAACCGTCATTGTTGTCGGAAGCCGGCTGCGGCCGCGCGACATAGGCCGATGCTCCGTTCGCCTCGTGATAGACGCGTGCCAGCATCTCGGCCAGCACGCCCGACGTCACCATCTGCACTCCCGCGATAAGCAGGAAGAAGCCGGTGAACAGCATCGGGCGTGTTCCGATGTCTTGTGCGAAAAACAACTTCAGGCAAAGCAGGTACGCAAGGATCAACGATCCCAGCGCGCCAAGCACGATGCCGATGCCGCCGAAGAAATGTCCGGGACGTGTGCGATAGCGCATGAAGAAATACATGAATACCAGATCGAGAACGACCCTGAAGGTGCGCGAAATGCCATATTTGGACTCGCCGTGGATGCGGGCATGATGTGTCACCACTTCCTGTGCGATGCGTCTGGGGGTCGTCACCGTGGCCAGCCAGGCCGGGATGAAGCGGTGCATCTCGCCATAGAGCTTGACGCTGCGGATGACATTGCCGCGATAGACCTTGAGGCTGCAGCCATAGTCCTTGAGACGAACGCCGGTGACACGCGCGATCAGTGCGTTGGCGATACGCGAGGGGAGTCTGCGCATGAAAAAGCCTTCCTGGCGGTCCTTGCGCCAGCCGACCACCAGGTCGAGATCCTCGCTCAGCAGGCGGTAAACCATGCGCGGAATGTCGAAGGGATCATTTTGCAGGTCGCCGTCGATCGTGGCGATGACGTCGCCGCGTGCTGCGTCGATGCCGGCCTGCATCGCGGCGGTCTGCTTGTAGTTGCGCACCAGCTCGACCGCGTGAACATGCGGGCCGTAATGCGCTGCCAGGCGCCTGATCTCGCTCACGGTCGCGTCGGTGCTGCCGTCATCGACCAGCACGACCTCCCACAGCCGGTCGTAGCCTTCCATCGCCTGGTGAATCCGTGCCAGCAGTGGCTCGACGTTCTCGGCCTCGTTGTACATGGGTACGACGATGGACAGCGTATGGTCCGGCATCACTGCGCCGTCAGGCAGTCCCGAAGCAGGGATGGGCAATATGTTCATTGTGATGGCTTCCTTGCAGGTCCGACAGCCGGGTTCCCCGGCAACGTCGATTTCGAGGGAAACAGCCAGGCGATCGCGCCCGTGACGATTGCCGAGCAGAAGATGAACAGGTGCAGCGCCAGCGCCGCCTGCAGGCCGCTCTTCATCGCGATTCCGGAGGTGAGCAGCGCCGCCGCCGCACCCGCCTCATAGGTACCGAAGCCGGCGACGCCTTGCACTGGCAGTATGGCGGCGCCTTCGGCTCCGACGACGCCGGGAAATGCGGTGGTGAACGATGTCCCCAATATCAGCGCCAGCAGCCATCCCTGCACGGTGAGCTTCAGCGACCAGTTGGCGATTGTCCACCACCAGCCGTAGCGGGAGCGACCGGTCGCCTCGGTGAAGGTGTCGCGAAGCAGGCCGAGCTTGGCCACGATCCTGCTGCGCCCAGCCCAGTCATGCGGAGCACGTGCCCAGCGCGGCAGGTACCATGCGGCGGCGATCAAGGCGGCCACGCCGGCGATCCTTATCGCCGGATGCAGACCCGGCCAAACCGCCAGGGCCAGCACGCCGACGACGAAGGCGTCCTGTAGCCTGAACCACAGCAGCGAGGCGCTGGCGCGCATGATCGGTACGCCGAAGACCTGGCGCAGCAGCAACGGGAAGGCCGTCTCGCCGCCACGGAAGGGGACGACGTTGATCATCGCATTGTGGATCAGGATAATGCGCAGGCAGGCGCCGAAACGGCCATTCACCTCGTCGCGGAACTCGTCGCAGACGCGCAGCGCACGCAAGACATAGGTGACGAAAAACGCGATCGTCGCCACAGCGAACGTGCCGGGCGTAATGCGCTCGAAGGCGTCGCCGACCATGCGCCAGCGCGAGTCGCTGGCCAGCCAGGCCAGCAGGGCCAGCGTCACGACTATCGAGATTGCTCTTTTCAACCAATTCTCCGCCGGTTTTCTCCGCCGAGTTCCAGCGGCAGCATCGGTGGCGCCCGAATATCCCTGGCGTCATCAGGGATCGCTTCGCCTGGTCCGCCGCGTTGCCTTCCGCAGGCGAATGCGGGGCCGCTGGACCGTCGGACCGCTTCTTGTCGAAGGCCCACAGCCCGGGACCGTCGCAGCTCTCATGGACGGGTGATCCTATAGACCAGCAAATCATCGGAATCCACAAGCTTGGTTCCGGTCTTGTCCAGATAGTCGATGACCCCGTCATGATGCTCGACGAACAACCGATCCTGCTTGTCGGCGGCGTTCTTGGCCGTGCCGAACAGGTCCGCGCCCTGTGCGCGCAACTCCTCGAGTTGCGCGATCGCAGTGGCATCGTCCGCGACGAATTTCGACCATTCGACATCGCCTCCGCCAGGCGGAAACACCCAGCCGCGCGCCCTGCTGTAATAGACTGCGACGGGATCGCCGGCCTCGGGCGCGATAGCGACGACGAGATCGCCCGGGCGCGCCAACCGCGCCAATTCCTCGCCAAGCAGTTTGCCGTTCATGGCGATCGGCGCCTTCATCGTCCTGACGAGGGGAAAGGTCGACCACACGAGTGTGACGACCGCGATGCAGATCGAGCGCAGCACGACCGCCGGCGACAGGGCGGTTCCCGATGCAAGCGTCGCCAACAGAAGCGCGCCGCGGCCGCAGAGCATCGCGAATGGCACATGGAAGATGTGGTAATTCCAGGGATTGCTGGTGATCTCGCGCGCCGCCGCCAGATAGACGACCATGGCCGCGGCCAGCCAAACATAGGGAATGGCCGAAAGAGCGCGTTGCTTCGGGTCTATGGTGGGTCTGGGCGGCATCCAGAAGCCGGCCGCGATCAGCACCATGAACGGATAGCCGTAGAACCACCAGACTGAGGTGTTCCACACGGACTTGAAGTAGAAGCTGTTCCTGAAGAATGTCCAGAAGCCGGAATCCCAGATGTAGCCGCTACCCGCGACATGAAACGGCGGATAGCTGTGGCCGAGATAGATGGCCCAGCTGAAATAGGCGCCGATAATAGCCAGGCTCAAAAGCCCCGACAGCAAGACCCTGGTCGCCGGCTTCCATTTCTTCTCCAGCAACCAGCAAACCATCAGGTAGAAGATGACGGCGCCGGCGGCGAGGCCCGGCGGCTTTGACAGCACGCCGAGCGAGAAGCTGACCGTGGCGAGCGGCAACAGCCGGCCGTTGCCGCCGGCCCAGTATTTCGCGAAAAGCCAGACGCCGAGCGTCACCAGGGCCAGCATCGAGGGATCGGGAAGAAACGAACTGTCGATCATGATCGCCGCCGGCATCAGCGCATAGGCAAGGGCTGCCGCATGGGCGTGCGTCTCGCCCCAGCATAGCGCCGTTAATCTGTGCAGCGAAAACACCGTCACCAGGCCGAAGAAGGCCGCAATCATCCGGCCGAACCAGTCGTGCCAGCCGAAGAGTGGATAGAGCAGGGCGGTGAGATAGCTGACGATCTGGAATTCGCGGCCTTGGTAACTTGGCCCGGGCCCTGTCCAACTGATCTCCGGGAAGAAGATATTCCAGCTACGCTGCTGGAAATTGTCTGCCATCATTGCCGTGCTGGTCTCGCGCCAGCTGAAGGCATCGACCAGCGGCAAGGTTATGTCGTGGAACCTGAATACGACCGCAATGAACAGGATCCCCAGCAAGATCGCCGTGTCGGGGACCAGATAGTTGCGAGCAGCCGTGTCCCCGCCGGTCGGCTGCTGCAGGTATTGCCGAACTTCAGCCTGATTCAATTCCGGGTCGTCTGTCATTTGAAACCGCGTCCCCTCTGACGTCCGCGGATTTGCTCTTGCGTGCGATTGTCAAAGATGCGGAAGTATACGACGCAATCCTTAATTTGACGACGGCGGTCTATGCGTGTCTCGAATAAGTGCTGTCCTTTGGCCTCGCGAACGTTGACATCGCGGTTCTCGCGGCTGTTAAATAGTTTGCATGGCTGTCGCGCCGATAGCGCTGCCCTTGGTCAAGCAGTCATGCGAATGTCAATGGTGCAGATAGCTCTGACCAGATCGCCGCCAGGTGTTGACCGTCGGCGACACAAGGACCGTCGTCGGTTCGCAAGTTGCACGCAACTTCTGTTTTCCCTGGCCGTCTTCGGCCAGGCGGCCCTTTCTGGAACGGCTTACGCCGCCAAGGACAGTCCACCTGCGCAAGCGAATAGCGCAACTGTTCCAACTCCTTACGAACTGCAGCTTATGTATGCCGGCCGCACATGGGTATGGAAGAACGGAGCGGCCTATTTCGCTCAGGGCGACCGACACCTCAAGGCCTGGACGTCCGGGCAGGACACGGCATCAGTCGCGGAGGGCAGATGGCTGGTGACCAGCGGCGGCAAGATGTGCATGGAACTCGCCTGGCGGTCGAAGAGCTACGCCGGCAAGCAGCATCGCACCTGCTACAGCCACCGAATCCAGGGCGGGAACGTCGAGAAACGCAAGGACCCGGATGGGGAATGGTATAGTTTCAAGCGATCTCCCGAGGGTATTTCCGACGAACACCGGAAGTTCGAAACAGGCGACACAAAGGGCGCGCAGTTCTAAGAGGCCCGGAACCTGGTCGATTCCAAGAATTAGGCCGTGTTCAGCCGCGCTGAGGCACAAGCGGACTCGCGCCAGAGCGCGCCCGGTCTTGGTTTCTGGTGGTACCGTTCGGCATGGCCGGCATGAGCCATGACACAGCCGATGATTTTCGCAATCCGCTCCCGACCCATCGTGATGGGTTGAACAATCTCCAAATCCGTCCCTGTTCTGAGAGCAGGCTGCACTTTGCCGGGCGCCTGTCCAGGAAGCGGCGAATCGCTTATGGTCAAGCATCAAGCCGTTCGGCACGTGCGGTCGGCGCCCCTACCGCTGCATGATAGCATTCAATTCTATGTGACAGAACGACAAGATGGTGGGCCTACCACACGGGTTTGATGAAATTTAATAATTAGTGATGTCTAATGTTCACGCGTGATGTGCGAATGGTCACTCATCCGGCGTGAAAGCGGCGAAGGCATGGTATGTCGCAACGCGCCCTTGGATTATACTTGGTAGCAAGGGATAAATGATGGACAGCGACGCAAAGGGTGCATTTCGCCCAAGTAATACTTTCGTATCTATTGCCGCGGCGGTGGGAATGAGTCTTCTGGTTGTAGGTTGTCAGGGTATGGACGCGACTGAGACCGATTCGATCCTTATCCAGCCTGTGGTCCACGCAGCCCGCAGCCAGGCTGTACAGCCGGTCCAAGTTGGATTCTTTGTGCGCTCGCTCAGAGTTGAGCCTCCGATCCTGACGACAAGCACAATACGGACGACTGAAAGAACCTACGCTTTTGCATCGCCGCAGCGGCTCGAAGTCCGCACGCCGGCGCCGGTGAAGGTCTCGTTCACTCCGGGCGGTGGTGGCACGTTCCTGGGCGGTTCGCCTTATATCTGCAGCCCTAGCGGATTTGGCCAACGCGCGAGCTGCCGCCCCCGCTATCTCTGATCTGTCGAGCAGCGGCTGACGCTGCCGCCTCCTTCATCGGTTTTGTGTCCAACCCAAAAAATGGGGCAGCCGTTCTGATGATCGTGTCGATGTCGGAGAGCTCCGGCTCAAAGCCGAGACGTTCGCGTGCGCTTCCGGGGTCGGCGTAAAGCTCCGCCGGATCTCCCGGCCGCCGATTCCTGAAGACGGCCGGAACAGATCTTGACGTCATCCGGCCGACTGCCTGGACAATCTCCTTGATGGATATGCCCCGCCCTGTGCCGAGGTTGACGGCCAGGCTTTGTCCGCCACCCTCGAGATGCATGAGCGCTTTCAGATGGGCACGGGCCAGATCGCTGACGTGGATATAGTCGCGTACGCAGGTGCCGTCCGACGTGTCGTAGTCAGTGCCGAAAACCTCGATCTCGTCGATGAGTCCCGATGCAGCCATTAGCACCCTGGGAACCAGATGCGTTTCCGGCGAATGCCACTCACCGAGTTCGCCATCGGGATCGGCGCCACAAGCGTTGAAATAGCGCAGGATCGCGAATTTCATTCCGTATGCGGACGCATAGTCGCCGATGATCTGTTCTCCCATCAGCTTGGTGCGCCCGTATGGGTTGATCGGATTTTGCGCGGACGTCTCGCGAACGGGCAACACTTCCGGCACGCCGTAGGTCGCGCAACTGCTGGAGAAGATGATGTTCTCGATTGAGTTCGCACGCGCCGCATCGAGCACCGCGACGGTGCCTGTCACATTGGTCGAATAGTATTCGGCCGGCTGGTGAACGGATTCTCCGATATAGGCCAGCGCCGCAAAGTGGATGACCGCCGTCGGCCGATACGTCTTCATCGCCGCCTGCAGCGCGGTCTGGCTGCGGATGTCGCCGACGACAAGCGGACCCCAGGCAACGGATTTCTCGTTGCCGCGGCTTAGATTGTCGAAAACCACCGGCAAATAGCCGGCGGAAGCCAGCAGCTTGCAGGTGTGGCTGCCGATGAACCCGGCTCCACCAGTCACCAGAATTGCCGGCCGGGTCATGAAGCCGTGGCTCCTTTGGCCAGCTGGCCTCCGTAAAGCAGGGTGTCAAAATACTCGACGGTACGCGCGAGCCCCTGGCGCAGCCCGATTTTCGGCTCCCAGCCGAGATTGGCCCTGGCAAAGGAAATGTCCGGCTTGCGCTGTCTGGGATCGTCGATCGGTAGTGGCCGATGCACAATCTTCGATCGGGAGTTGGTGTAATCGATGACCAGTGTCGCCAGTTCCATGATCGTGAATTCGCTGGGGTTGCCGAGGTTGACTGGATGCGCGGGTGCATTCGGCGCATTCATCAGCCGGACAAAGCCCTCGATCAGATCGTCGGCATAGCAGAACGAACGCGTCTGCAGGCCATGGCCATAGACGGTCAGGTCTTTGCCCTGCAGCGCCTGGACGATGAAGTTCGAAACCACGCGCCCGTCATCGGGCTGCATGCGGCGGCCATAGGTGTTGAAAATGCGGGCGACGCGGATATTGAGGCCATACGTTCTCGAATAGTCGAAGAACAAGGTTTCGGCCGAGCGCTTGCCTTCGTCGTAACAGGACCGCGGTCCGTGCGTATTGACGTTGCCGAAGTAACTCTCGGGCTGTGGATGCACAAAAGGGTCGCCATAGATTTCGGAGGTCGAGGCCTGGAATATCTTGGCATTGTTCTGGAGCGCGAGCTCCAGGAGGTTCAGCGAACCGAGCACGCTTGTCTTGAAGGTATGGATCGGGTCGGCCTGGTAGTGCGGCGGAGAGGCTGGGCAAGCGAGATTGTAGATCTCATCGAACCGAAGACCCGAAGGCAGTGCATTGACGATATCGTGCTCGATGCACATGAATCTCGGATTACGCAGAAGGGCATTGAGATTGTTTTTTTTGCCGGTATGGAAATTGTCCAGAGCGACAACGTCGTATCCGTCCCGCAGAAGGCGCTCGCACAGATGCGATCCTAAAAATCCAGCACCTCCGGCGACCAGGGCGCGGCTTCGGTTTTGGTTGGCGCCCCTTTGGCAGTCGGATTCCAGTTTAAGGACCTTGATAAGCTTACTCATGGTTTCCTCTTACCCACAGCACAGCTATTGCCTGGCCGGACAAAGCATTGCCCGGCCACGTCCATGAGAACGTGGCAAACCCTCCGCATCTGCGGAGTCGCCATCGCTGATGTGCGTTAACTGTTCTTTGGGGTTCGCGAAGCTGGTTCCGCTACACGATCTATGTGTTGCCGCTCAGCGTTCTCTGTGCCCCGAAATCGCGATCACACGTCTGGTGCCATCATCGTCGATTGCTCGCCCAAATTGCACATCCCAACATATCAAAAATATACCTGTGGAAATCATAGTCAACTAAATTAGCAATTCCTTAATCATATCTGCTTGCGAATGGTTCATACGGCCGGGTGCCGGCTTCTCGAGCCCGAGTCATAGGCGCCCAAGGCCGATCCTCATTATGAATCAGTGTATTGGCTCGCTCGTGGAAAAAATGCGGGCGAACGCGGCATCTCGTTTTAAGGCAGAATGAGAGCTGGGCAGCGAGGAATTCCAACAAAGAACAGGTGAAGCAATTTGAGGCGCGCGCCCGGGCCAGTGGTCCCCATCTTGCCGGAAAGCGTACACGCGCATTCATTTCGTCGAGGGAATGCCAGTCATTATCGCAATTGCGTTTGAGCGCATAGGTAGAAGCTTGCCTGCCTTGCCGTGCCGCCGCCGATCTGGTTGCTGCCCCGAGTGATCCCGCTCCAGCGGCCCGAAAGCTGCAACACCTGGCCATCGCCTTTTGGCCGTCGGGGCGCTATTGGCAAGGTCACTATAGCCTGTGGTGATGTGAATGCGCTTTGTGTTTGTCCTGATCCTGCTCGCCGGCACCGGCATCGGTGTCATCTATCCCTGGGCAACGAGCAATTTCTCCGGCCATGAGATCGGCACCTGGCGGGTCTATGAGCAGGGCCGCTTCAAGCCCCTGACGGTGCCGCTCGGCAGTCGCGACGCGCCAGTGCGGGTGCTGGTCGACCTGACCGCAAGAGCCGAGCGCATCGTCTCGCAGCAGCGCACCGTGCTGACGCTGACAGCAGCCAGCAGTGGCCGCACGGTGCTCGCCTCGACCCTCCAGTTCAACCATTCCGACAGTCCGCGCCAGGCCAGTCCCCAGCTGCCAGACAAGATCTTTCGCGACGAGGCCGGAGTGATCGAGAGCGTCAACCCAGGTCCTTATGTCTTCACCGTCGGACAGGGTGATGCCGACGACATACCGATGCGAGCGGTCGATCTGATCCTGCGCTCGGGTGTCGGCGAGATCGACAGCCGTGCGCGGCCGGTCGGCTTCTCGCTGATGGCGGTCGGCTTGATCGGGTTTTTGCTGACTTTGCGTACTCATGGCGGCCGGCCGGAAAATCCGAACTCGCAGCCACCGCCTCGCTGGGGCAGGGGCTGATGCATGTCGCCCACAAGTGTGCAGCGGTTTTGGGACAACGACATGCATAACGGCACCGAACCATGAACTACCGCCACGCCTATCACGCCGGAAATTTCGCCGACGTCGTCAAGCATGTCGTGCTGACGCGGTTGCTCGAGTATCTGAAGCAGAAGGACAAGGCGTTTCGGGTCATCGACACCCATGCCGGCATCGGCCGCTACGACCTGTCCTCGGTCGAAGCGCAGAAGACCGGTGAGTGGCAAGGCGGCATCGGCAGGCTGATCGATGCCCAGCTTGCCGCGCCGGTAGCAGCACTGCTTGCGCCTTATCTGGAGACGGTGCGGTCGCTCAACCCGGAGGGTGGCATCCAGAAATATCCGGGCTCGCCGCTGATCGCGCGTCATCTCATGCGCAAGCAGGACCGGCTGACGGCGATCGAGCTGCACCCCAAGGATGTGGCGAAGCTGAGGACTCTTTTTGCCGGCGATTTCCAGGCCCGGATAATCGAGCTCGATGGCTGGCTGGCGCTCGGCGCGCATCTGCCGCCGAAGGAAAAGCGCGGCCTGGTTCTCATCGATCCGCCCTTCGAGGAAACGGGTGAGTTCGAGCGCCTCGTCGACGGGCTCATAAGGGCGCACAAGCGGTGGCCCGGCGGCATCTATGCGCTGTGGTATCCGATCAAGGACCGCAAGGCGATAATTGCCTTCAGGAAGGCGCTCAAGCAATCCGGCATCCCGAAGCTGCTCGACATAGAATTCGAGATCAGGCCGGCCTCTTCGGAGCCCAGCCTAGACGGCAGCGGCCTGCTGGTGGTCAACCCGCCTTTCACGCTGGAGGGCGAACTGCGGATGCTGCTGCCGGCTTTGCACCGGCTGCTTGCGGTTGGGAGGCCGGCGCACTGGTCGCTAGAATGGCTGGCAGGCGAGCAGGCTTGACGGCGAAGGGCTTCGGATATCGCCGTTCGGCGCCAGGAGGGCGGAACTCCGACCCAGGGCTCGCGCTCTCTCGGGCCTACTATCAACGGGCCGCAGTGATTCCGATCCACGCAAGCCCGGCTCGGGCCAACGCTGTTTCAACCTGGGAAACCATTGTTCGCACAACCGCTTGACCGCTGCCAAGCGAATCCGCACAGTGCGCGCAATCGACCTTGAGAGGCTGTCATGACTCGCTTCGCCAAATCCGCACTCGCCGCCCTGATTTCGCTCTGCACCCCGCTTGCCGCGCCTCTGGGCGTCACCCAGGCCGTGCAGGCGGCCGATCTCACGGTCTATTCCGATGAGGACAGCGGCGTCTGTGGCGAAGCCTGGGTTCTGAACAAGATCACCAGCCGCTTCTCCTACCAGGTGCATCACGTGCCGCATCTGCCGGTCGTTCAGATCACTGATTTCCAGCGCATCCACCAGCACCGCTATCTGCCAGCCAACGACATCTGGCCGATCGGCCGCCGCTACTGCGGCGCCACCGTCAGTCTCTCCGATGGCCGTGACCGCACGATCTGGTACTTGATCGAGGAAGGCCAGGGCTTCGCCTCGATCGGCGATAACGTCGAATTCTGCGTCTCGGGCTTCGACCGCTGGATGGTCTACAACGGCCGCTGCCGCGTCCTGCGCTAAGACCGCTTTCCCGTTTCGATCCTTTTTCGCGCCTGCGGCTTGATCGGCTGCGGGCAAGCGCGCCCACGCACCGGCGTCGACGGGTTCATCGCCGAGGCCGATGTGGCCAAGATGGCGAGGTATCGCCAGTTACCCAGCGAGGACCTGTTGCGCATGCCGAAGATCGTGCGCCGGGTGAACCGCGCGATCGCCGCGCTATTTCCTGCGCGGCGCCGCCTGGGCATGATCGAGGATTTTGCGTAGGAAAGCGGCGTGGCTGCGGAACGCGCGCCGTCCGCTCGTCGTCGCCCTGACGCGCGTCTGCGGCCGGCGTCCGACGAACAGCTTTTCGATATCGACATAGCCGGCCCTGGCCAGCGTATCGAGATGCGCGCCGAGATTGCCGTCGGTGACGTCCAGGATGGCCTTCAATTGGCTGAAGTCCAGCGTTTCCCGCCTTTCCAGCATGTTCAGGGTGGCCATGATCCTGAGCCGCGTGCTCTGGTGGATGATTTCGTCGGCACTCATCGGTCAGCTCCAATGCGGCGACGCCGGAGACCACCGACGACGCGGCCACCAGGAGGCGCCGTCGCGCCAATCTCGAACAGCGACACCGCCCCTTGCGCCTGTGTGATCAACATTGAAGCACTCGCGTAGCTCGCGCAGAATACTCCGTGACGTAGAGTTGTCTGTCAACTGACCTAAGAGCGAACGCCGGTATCATGCTTGACAAGGTGACGCGTCGATCGGCCATCATGTTCCGTGTAGATCGCCAGCTTGCACGAGATGATCGCGCCGTTGAAGCTGCAGGTCATCGTAACCGTGGCCGGAGATCGGCGCGCAAAGCTGGAGGCTGATCTTCACAGCTCCACGGTTGCAGCGTGTGGAGAGTGTCAGCCGTACACTTTGGGCAATGGTTGAAGATCAGCAGCGGATTTCTACGATGATCAGCACGATCATGTGCCAACCGTAACCAAAATTTAAGCTGCGAAAATCAGTCTATTGCTTCGCTGGCTAGCAAGCCGCGAGTCAGATATGCATGAGCGCGCCGGGTCATTACGGCCGTCGGCACAACGGAAGGGGCATCGCATGGCTAAGCAGTCATCCAAAGCGCCGGCGTCCAAGGCACCGGCAAAGAAAGCACCCGTAAAAGCAGCGACGGCGAAGGTCGCAACTGCAGTCAAGAAAGCAGCACCTGCTGCCAAGCCGAAGGCGGTCGCGCCCAAGGCAAAAGCAGCGCCGGCCAAGAAGCCGGCGGCAAAGGCAGCGGCAAAACCTGCAGTGAAGAAGGCAGCTCCTGCCAAGGCAGCGGCTAAGCCGGCTGCGAAGGCGGCGCCGGCCAAGAAGCCGGTTGCAAAGGCTGCGGCAAAACCCGCTGTGAAGAAGGCAGCGCCTGCCAAGAAGCCGGCTGCGAAGGCAGCACCTGCCAAGAAACCGGCAGCCAAGGCTGCGCCGGCAAAGAAGGCGGCGGCAGCGAAATCTTCAGCGCCGGTGAAGAAAGCGGCACCCGCGGCCAAGCCGAAGGCAGCACCCGCGAAGTCCGGCAAGAAGTAATCGCGTCTCCCTCGCCGGGGGCAGTATCGGGACAGTCAAGGGTGGGTGCCGACAGGCGCCCCGCTTGTTGCTTCGGCACTCGGAAGGCGAGAACAGAGGCGGACGGAGGATATCTTTTCGCAGCTCCCAGGACTTCGCCGTAGGGCGGAGTCCGGTGGAGCTTTTTCTGTGTCAACGATGCGGGTCAAAGGTTGCCGTGAGGCTTTTCGGTCTTGCCGCCGGCCGTCGGGTTTTCCGCTTTGGGCCATTGCTCGATCGCGCCTGATCGGTCAACACTGCCCGCCGCAAAACAGGAAACCGATCCATGCCGAAGCTGCTCTACGCGTCGTCTTCTCCATACAGTTCCAAGGTGCGAATGGCAGCAGCCTATGCCGGCATCGCCGTCGATCTGGTGCCGATCAAGACTGAGGAGAAGCCAGCCGACTTGATGATCGCCAACCCGCTCGGCAAGATCCCGGTTCTGGTGCTCGATGACGGCCGCTCCATCCATGACAGCCGCGCCATCATCCAGCACCTCAACCGTTTGTCGAAGAGCGCGCTTTTTCCGCGCAATCCCGACAAGCGGCTCGAGGCGGAAGTGCTGGAGGCATTGGCGGACGGCATTTGCGACTGTGCGCTGTCGATGGTCTATGAGCGGCGCACGCGGCCTGACGAGATGGTCTACCAGCCCTGGCTCGACCGCCAATGGGGAAAGATCACGGCAGCACTCGATCTGCTCAACGCCAACCCGCCGAAGCTTCCGAAGAAAATCACTGCCGGCCAAATGGCGCTGCGCGCCTGTCTTGGCTATCTCTCTCTGCGCTTCGCTGGAAAATGGGAAAAGGGCCGCGCCCGGCTGACGCGCTGGGTAGCACGCTTCGACGAGAAATTTCCAGAACTCAAGCCCTGCATTCCCGGGTGATCCGCTCAATCAACCCGGTGATCCGCTTGATCACCCCGGGTGATCGCCCCGATTTCCCCGGTGAAATCGCCTCGGCTCCCGCGGGATCATTCCGGCACAAAAAAAGCCGGGCGCGAGGCCCGGCTTTTTCGTGTCGTGGCTTGAACGACTTAGAACTTCATACCAACGCCGAAGGTGACGCGGTTGTCGGTGGCCTTGACATTGCCAATGCCGCCGCCGAAGTCCTTGCTTCCGAAGTCGGTGTAACGATATTCGACGCGGCCGAACACATTGTCGGTCAGCTTGATGTCTGTACCGAGGCCGGCGGTCCAGCCGAGCATGGTTGCGGTGTCGCTGGTGCCAAGCACGGTGTCTTCCACCTTCAGGCTTCTGCCGGCGAGGCCGCCGGTGCCATAGAGCAGGATTTCCGGGGTCACAGCGTAGCCGAGACGGGCACGCAGCGAGCCTTCGAAGCCAGCCTTGGAGTCGATGCCGTTATCGTCACCCTTCACGCCGTTGTAGCCGAGTTCGGCTTCGGCACCGTAAACGAAGTTCTCCTGCTGCCACTGGTAGCCGCCGAAGACGCTGCCGACGAAACCCTTGGTATCGGTCTCAACGCCGAAATCCTTTTCCTTCGTACGGCCGCTGAAGCCATAGCCGACGTTGAGACCGGCATAGGGGCCGGCCCACGAAGCGACCGGAAGTTCGGCGACCGGCGCGGGTGCCGGCGGCTCTTCCTGGACGACGTCCGCGGCATAGGCAGTTCCGCTGAGGGCGAAGAGCCCGAGCGCCACGGCCAGCGGCCGTGCGAATTTGAAATTGGCTTGCATTGTTCTTTACTCCTTAAGCCACAGGACACAGGCTTGTTTCTCACGACCGCCATCTACCCGTCCGGGGGGTGAAACGGATCTGGCGTTCGTCGGTTCCAAATGTCGTGTCAAAATGCGGCTGAACCGAACCTGAACTTGGGTCATTCCCCGGCACGAATGAGGCAGAACCTTGACGTTGCATCTTCGCAACAGCGAAATGGCAGGAACCGTCCCGTGCTGCGCTGCACACCGCTTGGTGCAAGGAGTCCAGCGCCCTATATTCCGGTCGGGCGGCTCCGAGTCCAAGCGAGTCGAGACGCCGAAAAGGCCGTTTCGCCACAATGCTGCCCAAGGTGCGAACGCCATTTAACGCATGCCGGGCCATATTTCGCCGGCACCGTTTTTCGGACCGAAATTGAGGATTGACACCATATGAGCAAAGCCACGGCCACGGCGCTGGTGACGGGTGGGGCCAAACGGATTGGCAGGGCAATTATCGAGGATCTCGCCGCCCACGGGTTTGCCGTCGCCATCCATTGTAACCGCTCGCGTACCGAGGCCGATGCGTTGGCTGCCGGAATCAATGCCAGGGGCGGCCGCGCCGTCGTGATCGCCGCCGACCTGACCGATATGGATGCCGTCGGCGACCTCGTCGGCCGGGCGCAAGCAGCGCTCGGGCCGATCTCGCTGCTGGTCAACAATGCGTCGCTGTTCGTCGACGATTCGGTTCTGGATTTCGACTGGCGGGCCTGGGATCGGCACTTTGCAGTGCATGTGAAGGCACCCGCGCTGCTGGCGCAGAACTTCGCCCGGGCGTTGTCCGAGGGGCAGGAGGGCCTGATCGTCAACATCATCGACCAGCGCGTCTGGCGGCCGACGCCGCGCTATTTCTCCTATGCCCTGTCCAAGTCGACGCTGTGGGCGGCAACGCAGATGATGGCACAGGCGCTCGGTCCCCGCATCCGTGTCAACGCCATCGGTCCGGGGCCGACCTTGAAGAACACACGCCAGGACGACGGCGATTTTGCCGCGCAAGTCGACGGCTTGATCCTCAAGCGCGGCCCGGAATTGCCGGAATTCGGCGCCACGATCCGTTATCTCTGGGCCGCGCGCTCGGTCACCGGCCAGATGATCGCGCTCGATGGCGGCCAGCATCTTGCATGGCAGACGCCCGATGTGACAGGCATGATGGAATGAGTCCTTTGGATCACAAGAACAAGCCGCGCGGCGGCGCCGATGATCTGCCCCCCGATATCGACCTCGAGGACGAGGCGGTCGAGGAGATCGTCGAACCTGCGGGTCCCGATGTTGCCTTCACCGCCATCGACTGGACGCCTCATGCAGGCGACGCCGAAGGCATGGTCGGCGCCGAGGTGATCCAGACGCTGGTCAAGCGGCTGCCCAACGCACCCGGCGTCTACCGCATGATGAACGCCGCCGGCGACGTGCTCTATGTCGGCAAGGCGCGCAGCCTGAAGAAGCGCGTCACCAGCTACGCGCAAGGCCGCTTCCACACCACCCGCATCGGCCGCATGGTGCGCGAGACGTCAACGATGGAGTTCGTCGTCACCCGCACCGAGATCGAAGCGCTGCTGCTCGAAGCCAATCTTATCAAGCGCTTGCGGCCGCGATTCAACGTGTTGATGCGCGACGACAAGTCGTTTCCTTATATCCTGTTGACCGGTGACCATATCTCGCCCGGCATCTACAAACATCGCGGCGCGCGTTCGCGCAAAGGCGACTATTTCGGCCCCTTCGCCTCCGCCGGCGCAGTCGGTCGCACAATCAACTCTCTGCAGCGCGCCTTTTTGCTGCGCAGCTGCACCAACTCTTTCTATGAGAACCGCACGCGGCCCTGCCTGCTTTATCAGATCAAGCGCTGCGCCGGCCCCTGCACCGGAGAGATCTCGCACCAGGACTATGCGAAGCTAGTCGCCGAAGCGAAGGACTTCCTGTCCGGCCGCAGCCAGAAGGTGAAGACGGAAATCTCGGCCGCCATGCAGCAAGCGTCTGAAGCTCTCGATTTCGAGCGCGCCGCGATCTACCGGGATCGACTGGCCGCCCTGTCGCATGTGCAGAGCCACCAGGGCATCAATCCGGCGACCGTCGACGAGGCCGATGTCTTCGCCATCCATCAGGAAGGCGGCCAGGTCTGCATCCAGGTGTTCTTCTTCCGCACCGGCCAGAATTGGGGCAACCGCGCCTATTTCCCCAAGGCCGATCCGGCGCTGGAGGGATCGGAGGTGCTGGGTTCTTTCCTGGCGCAGTTTTATGACGACAAGCCGACGCCGCGGAACATTCTTCTGTCGCATCATGTCCAGGACCAGGAATTGCTGGCCGAGGCGCTCTCCACCCGCGCCGGCCGCAAGGTCGCGATCTCTGTGCCGCAGCGCGGCGAGAAGAAGGACCTGACCGACAACGCGCTGCAGAATGCCCGCGAGGCACTTGGCAGGCGGCTGGCCGAAACCTCCACACAGGGACGCCTGCTTGCCGGTTTCGCCGAAACCTTCGGCCTGGCCAAGCCGCCGGTGCGCATCGAAGTCTACGACAATTCGCACATCATGGGCACCAATGCGGTCGGTGCCATGGTGGTCGCCGGGCCGGAAGGTTTTGTGAAGAACCAATACAGAAAATTCAACATCCGCTCGACCGAGATCACTCCTGGCGACGATTTCGGCATGATGCGCGAGGTGATGGAGCGGCGGTTTTCGCGGCTGCTCAAGGAACATGGCGATGTTGCCGTTGCCGGCGATGCGGGCGGGGCGGGCGACGATATCGAGGATGATATCTCCGGCAGCTTCCCGGCCTGGCCAGATGTCATCCTGATCGACGGCGGCCAGGGCCAGATGACGGCGGTGCGCAAGATCCTTTCGGATCTCGGCATCGAAGATCGCGTGGTGGCGATCGGTATCGCCAAGGGCCAGGATCGCGACGCCGGCCGCGAGCGCTTCTTCGTCAGGGGCAGGGACTCATTTTCGCTGCCGGTCCGCGACCCCGTCCTTTATTTTGTCCAGCGCTTGCGCGACGAGGTCCATCGTTTCGCCATCGGTTCGCACCGCGCGCGCCGCAAGAAGGAGATGGTCAAGAGCCCGCTCGACGAGATCAGCGGCATCGGTCCCGGCCGCAAGCGCGCCCTGCTGCTGGCCTTCGGCACCGCCAAGGCGGTCAGTCGCGCCGCGATCGAGGATCTGCGCAAAGTCGACGGCATTTCCGAGCGGGTGGCGAAACTGGTCTACAATCATTTCCACGAGAGCTGACGGCCAGGGTCCCATTTTTGTCTGGCCAATCGATTGTCGCCTGTTGACCCCCTGCATTGGCATCTGATTTGAGTAGGCAGGCAGAAAGAGTTTTCCCAGATATGGCCCAGCGCGCTTTCAACCTGCCCAATATGCTTACCTACGCCCGCATTATCGCGGTGCCGCTGGTGGTGCTGTGCTTTTTTCTTGAAGGGCATCTGAAGTCGAGCGACTTCGCCCGCTGGTCGGCGCTGGTCATCTTCCTGCTCGCCTCTATCACCGATTATCTGGACGGCTACCTGGCGCGCGCCTGGCAGCAGACCTCCAATATCGGCAAGATGCTTGACCCGATCGCGGACAAACTGTTGGTCGCCACCTGCCTGCTGCTGCTGGCCGCCGACACCGATCGCCATGCGGGCATTGCCGGTTGGTCGCTGTGGGCGGCGATCATCATCCTGTGCCGCGAAATCCTCGTCTCCGGCCTGCGCGAGTATCTGGCGGCGCTCAAGGTCTCGGTGCCGGTGACGCAGCTGGCAAAATGGAAGACCGCCATCCAGATGGTCGCTATCGCCTTCCTGCTGGCCGGGCCGGCCGGCGACAAGATCTTCCCGCTGACCACCCAGACCGGGCTGGTGCTGCTGTGGATCGCGGCCTTGGTCACGCTCTACACTGGCTACGATTATTTCCGCGCCGGCCTCAAACACATCATGGACGAGTGAGATGACGACCCGGCTCATTTATTTTGCCTGGGTGCGCGAACGCATCGGCGTGCCCGAGGAAGACGTCGATTTGCCTGCTGACATCGAGACGGTCGCAGACCTCCTGCGCTGGCTGAAATCGCGCGGCGAGAGCTACGAGCACGCGCTGCAATATCCCGACGTGATCCGCGTCGCCATCAACCAGGAACATGTCGAGCACCGCGAGAAGATATCAGGCGCGCGCGAGATTGCGCTGTTCCCGCCGATGACCGGGGGCTGAGATGACCGGCGCGGTCGTACCTGTCGTGCGCATTCAGGCGCAGGATTTTGACGTCGCCGCCGAGATCGCCAGACTGACGCAAGGCCGCGCCGATATCGGCGCCGTCGTCACCTTCTCCGGTCTTTGCCGCGACGAGCAGGGCACACTCTCGGCGCTCGAGCTCGAGCACTATCCCGGCATGGCGGAAGCCGAGATCAGCCGCATTGCCGCTGAAGCGGTTCAGCGGTGGCCGCTGCAGGGTCTCACCGCGATCCACCGCCACGGCAAGATCGCGCCCGGCGACAACATCGTGCTGGTGGTGGCCGCCTCGGCGCATCGCCAGGCGGCATTCGAGGCAGCGAATTTTCTCATGGACTATTTGAAATCGCGCGCGCCCTTCTGGAAGAAGGAGCATCGCGCTGACGGCTCCGAGGGCGGCTGGGTCGAGGCCAGGGAAGCCGACGCCAGCGCCGCACAACGCTGGAAAGCGTCCGAATAAATCCCGCTGCAGCCATGTATTGACCGCAATCCTTTGGCCAATTGACCGCAAGGGGAGATGGTCATGCTGGACAGGATCGCGGAGTTCTTCGTCTTCGGCTTCGTGCCTCTGGTCGTCGGCATGTTGGCCGTGCCGGAACCGTCCGTTGCCGCCGGAAAGACCGTGAGAGGCGAGGTGATCTATCGCGAACGCATCGCCTTGCCGCCGAGTGCCGCGCTCTCCGTACAACTTGCCGACGTGTCGCGGGCCGGTGCGCCGGCCGACGTGCCGCAGACCATCATGCTGAAGATGGTCACGCCGAGCGCCGAGCCAACGGGTTCCGTCTTTGACCAGCTCTGGCTGGTCGACTATGTCGACGGCATCGGCGCCAGCACTGCGCCGCAGGCGACGTTCAGCATCAGCGAGGCTGGCAAGGCAGGCGGCAAGGGCCCCTGCAACACCAATTTCGCCACCGCCAAGATAGATGGCCGGACGATCGCGATCAGCGATATCGGCTCGACCTACAAGGCCTGTGCGCCCGAGGTGATGGCTGAGGAGAAGGCGCTGTTCGATGCGTTGGCCAAGGCTGCGTCATACAATGTCGCTGCTGGCAAGCTCATCATCGCCGACAAGGATGGCCGCGAGATCCTGCGCTTCAGCGCCGCAAGCTAGCGCAAATCTCATTACCAAAACTTTTTCGGAATAATTTGCGCAAGAGAAGCGTTTCTCTCCCAGACATGGCGGGCAAGGCAAGGGGGATATTTCGAATATCCCTTGGTTGAAGCCGCCAGACCTGCTGCGGCTCGTTCTGGCTTAACTCAAAGGAGTCCAGAGATGAAAACGCACACGCTTATCCTCGCTGCCGCAGGCGTATCGCTTCTTGCTCTTACCGGCCTTGCGTCGGCGGACGATCATTTGGTCAATGCCCTTGAGCATGGTCTCAGCGCCGATGGCCAGGCGTTCCACACCAACAAGGCCGGCCACAGCGGCGATCTCGCGCCTGGGCAGGGTAGTCCATTTGCGGGTGCCGATACCCAGACACCGGCCACCGATACGGAGGCAGCGAACGCCTATGCGAACGTGAAGGATCGCCAGCCGAAGTGACGAGAACCCGCCGTGGCGGCGGCGGGCCCCTCAAGCCATCGTTTGTTCGAATACGGCGCCATAGGGCGGCACCTCGACCAGGTTGGCAAGCCTGAGTCCACCCTCCTCGGCGGCCGCCACAGTCTGTTCCGGAGACAGCCTCAATTTCGGTCCTCGGTCCGGCTCCATGTCTCATCCAAGTACATGCAGTTCGCACGCAGGGCTGACTGACTGTTCGGCCATGAAAAAAGGCCGGCGAAACGCCAGCCTTTTTACGTGATCACGCTTTGGACTGTCGGCTCAGCCGACGATCTCGGTATCCGAGAACCAGTACTTGATCTCTTCCGCCGCGGTCTCCGGCGCATCGGAGCCGTGCACCGAGTTTTCGCCGATCGACAGCGCATGCACCTTGCGGATCGTGCCTTCGGCGGCATTGGCCGGGTTGGTGGCGCCCATCACTTCGCGGTTCCGGGCAATGGCGTTTTCGCCTTCCAGCACCTGCACGACGGTCGGTGCCGACGACATGAATTCAACCAATTCGCCGAAGAACGGGCGGTCCTTGTGCACGGCGTAAAAGCCTTCCGCCTCACGGCGGCTCATCCAGACCCGGCGCGAGGCGATGACGCGCAGGCCAGCCTCTTCCAGCATCTTGGTGATGGCGCCGGTGAGGTTGCGCCGGGTTGCGTCCGGCTTGATCATGGAAAATGTGCGTTCGAGCGCCATGGGTCGTCCTTGTCTGAGAATGGAATTGAGGGTGGCGGGCTCTATACAAGCCGTCCGGCCCATTGCCAAGGGGCGAGACCGACTTGTGCCGTAGGTGTCCGGATTAGGCAGCAGATGAGTTGTCCGGTTTCATCGCGAGCCACTGGAGGTTGGGGGTGAGGCCAAAGCGGGGCGCCGATGGGCAGGCCCGGAGGCGAGATCGGATGGCTGCACAGCAACGCTTTGCTTGCTATAGTCACCTGTCGGCGCCGCGCTGAAGTCGGCCCGCATGGAGATAACACGACCATGGCAGACGATCGTCAGGAACGCATTCGCAACCGCGCGCATCAGATCTGGCTGCAAGAGGGACAGCCGGCTGGACACCATGAGCGCCATTGGCATCAGGCGACGGCCGATGTCGCCCAGGAGGATGCCGCCGGGGCGTCGACGGCCAAAAAGCCAACCAAGAAGGCAGCTGGCGCCGCCAAGGCAAAAGCCGCCCCCAAGGAAGCGAAGGCTGCCACCAAGGCTAGCAAGCCAAAGAAGGCGTCGGACAAGTAAAGCTCTCCTCGCTACCGAGCTTTTCTGCCGGGCATCGGCGGCCTTCGTGCTTCTTGCGGCAAGGGCAGGCGGTCGGCGTCACGCTGCCGCGGCCACCTTTCGTCCCAGCCCGCCATGCAGGTCGAGGCAGCGGGCGAACCATTGCGCCACCACGTCGCCGTCGTCGAGCAATTGGTAAGGCGAAGGCTATGCGCGCCCATTGCAGCGCGCCGAAGACGATATAGTCTGCAAACAGCGGCGATGCACCGCCGATGAAAGGCTGATAGCCGAGCATTGAACGCAAGGGTTCCAGCGAGGCCCTGAAGGTGCCGAGCCCGGCCTCCCGGGCTGCCATCACGTCTTCCAGCCGCTTGCCGAGACGCTGCTCCCGGCTCTGGCGGAAATAGGCGGCGTTCTCCGCGTCCTGCATGGCATGCAGGTCGATGATCGCCGCGGTGGTCACATAGGGGTGAATGGTCAGTTGCGACCAGCGTTCGATGAAGCGCGCCATCGCCTTGCCACCTTCACCGCCAAACAGCGTCGGCCGGTCCGGATAGGCTTCATCCAGATAGAGAGCGATTGCGAAGGAATCCGAAACGACCGTCTCGCCGTCGCGGATCACCGGAACGGTTTTCGAAACGCCGCCCTCGACAGCAGGCACCTCGAGAAAGCGCGTCGGCGCGGCTGCTGTGTCGAGCCCCTTGTGGGCAAGCGCCATCGCCACCTTCCAGCAATGCGGGCTGAACGGACGAGTGGTGTCGTGTCCGACGAGGTCATAGAGCAGAATGGTCATTGGCGGCGGCCCTCTCGCGGGTTAGGTAGGCCTCCTTGTCGACGCGAGCCGAGGGGAAGCCATGAGACAGCATTTCATGATGTTTGCGGCCTATAATCAATGGGCCAACAACCGCATCTATGATGCCGCCGCGGAACTCGACGAAGAGGAATTCAACCGCAATGTCGGCGCCTTCTTCGGCTCGATGATGGGCACCCTCAACCACCTGCTGACAGCCGACCGCATCTGGATGAAGCGCTTCACCGGCGAAGGCGACGCGCCGACAACGCTGGACGCCATCCTGCATCGGGGCTTGCCCGGTCTGCGGATGGCGCGTGAAGCCGAGGACAGGAGGATCATCGATTGGGTCGGCGGCCTCAATGACAAGGCTTTGACGGGCCGCTTCACCTACATGACAGTCTCGGACATGCGCACGGTTTCGCAAAGACTGGCGCCGGCGCTGGACCATGTCTTCAATCATCAGACTCACCATCGCGGCCAA
Organism: Mesorhizobium sp. M1050; assembly: GCF_040318715.1. Taxonomy (NCBI): domain Bacteria; kingdom Pseudomonadati; phylum Pseudomonadota; class Alphaproteobacteria; order Hyphomicrobiales; family Phyllobacteriaceae; genus Mesorhizobium; species Mesorhizobium sp. M1050. Next base: position 79,212 of record NZ_JAMYMV010000012.1, read on the forward strand.
GCGCATGCAATTCTGACCATCCTGGGACGGCCAAGCCTGGGGTTGGACCTGATGCTCTTCCAGCGAAGTGAGGAAGGCAGGGCTTTCGCCTGATCCTGGCGATGTTTGGCGGTTGTGAGTCCGAAGCCTGAGGGCCCTCGCTTGCTATCGCTGCATTTTGTGCTGCAGCATCGTCCTTACGTCAGGCCACTAACCAGTGGCTCTCAACGGACTCTTGCTGGTCGGATCTCATCGGCAGACAACGAAATGGTGTCAGACAGCCATGGCGGCCTCGCCGCTGGTTTCGCTGTCGAGCTGGCGCTGGGTCAGAGCCGCTTCCGCCATCACCCATTGCTTGAAAAGCACAACCTTGCGTGTGGCAAGGCGTTGTGGGGGAGAGACAAAATACCAGCCGGCCGTGTTCGGATGATGGACGGCAAACGGAGCCACAAGCCTCTCGGCACGGATATCGCTGGCCATATAGGCACGGTTGGCCACCGCAAAACCCATCCCGGAATTCGCTGCCTCGTAGGACATCATGCACGAGTCGAAATAGATGCTTTTGGCCTTGCTGAGTACGAAGCTGGCGCCGGCGAAACCAAGCCAGGATTGCCAGTTCTGGGTGCAGGTATCGGAATGCAGCAGCGTGAAGTGCCTGAGATCGTCCGGTGTCACCTTCGACAACTGCTTGTCGCCGAGAACTTCGTGGAACAGCTTGCGGCTGCACACCGGTGTCAGGTCTTCCCGAAACAGCAGATCCGATTGCAGCCCGTGAAAATGATCGTCGCCATAGCGGATTTCAAGATCGAACTCGGAGGTCGTGAACTCATGCGTCGCATAGGAGGTCGAGACCCGCATCACGATATCGGGATATTGCTGCTGGAACAGCGGCAGGCGCGGAAACAGCCAGCGTGCCGCAAAGGTCGGCAGCACTGATATCTTCAACACATGTTCCTGGGATTGCCCTGTCGCTTCCATGCTGGCAGCGACGATTCGCTCCAGCGCCTCGCGAACGCGCGAGACATAGGTCTCGCCCTCCGGCGTCAGCGACACCGCATTGCCGCCGCGCTGGAAGATCTTGAATCGCAGCTGATCCTCCAGGCTTTTGACGCGCTGGCTGACCGCTGAAGCGGTGATAAACTGTTCTTCGCCGGCGCGCGTGAAATTTCCGTGCCTCGCAGCACTTTCCACGATTTTCAGCGAATTGAGGTTGACCTGACTGAGCAGACGCACGGTTTCGACCTTAAGCTGAGCTTACACTAGCACCAGCATTCCTAATTTTACAGGGGGTGCTAATTTAATCGACTGCTAACTAAGTGATTACCCTCACTTGGAGAAGTACAATGAACGCCCATACCATACCCGAATTGCGCTATGCGATGAGCCGCGAGGCCATCATCGGTCACGAAACCGCCTGGAAAGTGTCGAATTTCGGCGTCGCGCAATATCTGCATGGTTACGATCCGGCACTGCTTGCCGCGATCGAGGAGGCTGCTCTGAAGCTCAAGGCCAGCCATGCCGTGCACAAGCACCTCGATCTGACCTTCATCACCGGGGCAGACCGTTTCATCCCCGAGATCAAGGAACTGCTGCATGACAAGCTGCGCCTGGAGCGGCTGTCGGACATGATGGGCACCAAGCTGGAGCCCTATCCGCTGTCGATCGTCGGCTCGACGGTTACTTTCATGAATCCAAAGGACGGCGCCGTGGAATGGCATTGCGATGGCGTTCCTGTCACCGAACTCATTCCACTGTCGATCAGCAATCCGCTGGTCGGCGGCCATCTCGAAATCTACTGCGACGACTCCGAAACCGGCCGCGCTATCCTCGAATCCGGCCGCGAGATTCCCCGCAACCGCGTCATGCGCATCGATCACAAGATGAACTACGCGACGCTGGGGCAGTTCCTGGGCGTCCTGCATCGCACCGCCCCGATCCGGTTCGGCGAGCGCGTCACGCTGGTGCTCAACCAGCGCTCGGTGGCCAAACCCTATGTCGACGACAACCGCATGTTCTATCTCGCCGCCGACAACGACCACGACCGTGAGTGGGTCGGCGAACTGGCCGAAGATGTCTGGACCAACCAGCTGCCGGCCTATCGCCGGTTCGAGGCAGAACATCCCGTGCCTGCCGCTGTCGACGCGCCGGTTCCGGGTGGAGCCAGGGAATCATGGTGATTAGCCATGATTCTGAAAAATGGGAACCGGTTTTCGGGCAGGACCATGGTTGAGCATAGTGCTCGATGCCGATTGTTCAGGCATGGATCGGGCTCGATATCCGCGCTGGTTTTCGCCGCCGGCGCGGTGGCGTTATGGTCGACCAACGCGCTGGTCGGCAAATCCCTGCTGGCCAGCCACCCAGTGTCGCAGGTGCAGTTCCTGCAGTTTGCAGGCGCCGCAATCGTCTTTGCTGCCATCCGGTTGATGAGCCGGGAAAACGCCGCGCCGGTCGCGGCCGGAGCCGCACCCATGGCTCTCGCGGTCGGCTTCATCGGCCTGGTCGGCACCATGGTGCTGCAATACATAGCCTTCTCGTCGATGCCGGTGATCGAGGCCAATCTGCTGGCCTACACCTGGCCGTTGATGGTCGCGGCGGCGGTCATCATTTTGGAAAATCCGCGGCGCCCGGCTCTGCTTGGCGTTGCCGCGGTGGTGGGTTTTATTGGCGTTGCTTTGGTGATTTCGGGAGGGCTCAACCAATCCTGGCTCCAGGGCGATCTCGTCGGCTATCTCACCGCATTCGGATCCGCACTGTGCATGGCATTCTATTCGATCATGGTGGGCCGGGTTGCCACCTCACCGGATCGTCTGTTGCTGCCATCGGCGCTGATCGGCGTCGCCATGACGTTTCTGTGGTGTGTTCGAGACGGTTTCACCTGGCCCTTCGGTACGGACCTGGCCCTCGGCCTCTATCTGGGCGCCGGCCCGATGGGGTTGGGCTACTATTTCTGGTCTCGCGCCCTGAAGCTCGAAGGTAGCGGCAAGGTCGCGGTCGTCGCTTATCTCACGCCGGTCGCTTCGACCCTGCTGCTGACGCTGTCCGGTGAACGGCTGACGATGACGGCCATTGTCGGAGCCGTCCTGGTCATCGGCAGCTGCGTCACGGTCGGCGTGGAACGATCGGAGGCCGAAAACCATGTTTGACGAAAATGAACGCCTGGCCGTTCGGGAAGCGCTTTGGCTGATCAAGGAATTCGGCGCGGAGGCGCCGCTCTATGCCGCGATGAAGGCCGAAAAGGCGATAGAACAGAAGGATTTCAGGCGTTGCGCACTCTGGAGGCGTATTTTAGAGATATTGGCCGATGGCCCCGCCGTGAAATCTGCTGGTTCGAAGTATTAGATTTTCTAAGTTGCGTGACGTCGATTTCGGATGAAAGCTACTTTTGCCGATTCTTTGCTCCTTGTTGAGATTGGCGGTCCGTTGGGGGACGCGGTTAAAGAGATACATCGACGTAAGTCTTCGCTGGGGTGGAGGATTTTGTCGCAAATAGGATGAAAGAATTGTCAAATATCGATGATAAGACCGTTATCGAGCTAACGGCCGATATTGTCTCGGCCTATGTAGGCAACAATCCACTTCCGGCTTCTGGCTTGCCTGAGTTGATTGCTAGCGTCAGTGCTTCGGTTCGCAAGCTCGCCGGTGCAGTTGTCACGGAAACGCCAAATCTTGTTCCGGCAGTGAATCCGAAGAAGTCGGTGTTTCCTGACTACATCATCTGTCTTGAGGACGGGAAGAAGTTCAAGTCTCTCAAGCGGCATCTACGGACCGACCACGGCCTGAGCCCGGACGACTACCGCGCCAAATGGGGTCTGCCGCCGGACTATCCGATGGTTGCGCCAAACTACTCGGCGACGCGGTCGGCGCTGGCAAAGTCGACAGGACTTGGCCGCAAGCCGGCAGCAGCGCCGGCCGCAGCGGCCAAGGCGACGAAGCGCAAGGCGACTGTCTGAATCCTGCTTGGCCGGTAGGCGAGTCGTGATCGACTGCTTCGACGACGCCCTTGCGGGCGTCGTTTCCAGGCCGTGTGCGGCCAACTGGCCCGCAAGACCTTGCGAAGCGTTGGTGTCCGGTGCAAAAGCGCGGCCATGCTGATCATCAACGACCTTTCGCTCCGGATGGCCGGACGCCTGCTTCTTGACCATGCCTCGCTGACCTTGCCGGCCGGCACCAAGGCCGGCCTTGTCGGCCGCAACGGCACCGGCAAGACGACGCTGTTCAAAGCTATCACCGGGGATTTTCCCTCGGAGACAGGCTCGATCGGTCTGCCGAAGAGCACCCGCATCGGCCAGGTGGCGCAGGAAGCTCCGGGTACCGAGGATGCGCTGATCGAGATCGTGCTCAAGGCCGATCTCGAACGTTCGGCGCTGCTCGAAGAGGAAAAGACGGCAACCGATCCCCACCGTATCGCCGACATCCACATGCGGCTGGCTGACATCGACGCGCATTCCGCCGAATCACGCGCCGCCACCATTCTTGCCGGCCTTGGCTTCGATGACGCCGCGCAGCGGCGACCGGCCTCGTCCTTTTCCGGCGGCTGGCGCATGCGCGTGGCACTCGCCGCCGTGCTGTTTGCCGAGCCCGACCTTCTGCTGCTCGACGAGCCGACCAACTATCTCGACCTCGAAGGCACGCTGTGGCTGGAAAACTATGTGTCGAAATATCCGCACACAGTGCTCTTGATCTCGCACGATCGCGACCTGCTCAACCGCGCCGTCAACTCGATCGTTCACCTCGACCAGAAGAAGCTGACCTTCTGGCGCGGTGGCTACGACCAGTTCGAGCGCCAGTACACCGAGCAGAAGGAGTTGCAGGAGAAGGGCCGCGTCAAGCAGGAGGCCGCCCGCAAGCACATGGAATCCTTCGTTGAACGCTTCCGCGCCAAGGCCTCCAAGGCGAGGCAGGCACAGTCGCGCATCAAGGCACTGGAGAAGATGAAGCCGATCGCGGCAATCGTGAACGATTCGGTGCGGCCATTCTCATTCCCCGAACCGGTGAAGACGGTGGCCTCACCGATCGTGGCGCTCAACAACGTCAATGTCGGCTACACCGAGGGGCAGCCGATCCTGAAAAAGATGACGTTGCGCATCGACGCCGACGATCGCATCGCGCTGCTCGGCGCCAATGGCAACGGCAAGTCGACGTTCGCCAAATTGCTGTCCGGCCGGCTGAAGCAAGAGAGCGGCACCATGACGGTGGCGCCCGGGCTGAAGGTGGCGATCTTTGCCCAGCATCAACTCGACGATCTCAGGCCGGAAGAGAACGCCTATGAGCATGTCCGCCGGCTGATGCCGGAGGCCCCGGAATCGAAGGTGCGCGGTCGTGTCGCGCAGTTCGGCCTCACCACCGAGAAGATGAACACCGCCGCCAAGGATCTATCCGGCGGCGAGAAGGCGCGGCTGTTGATGGGGCTGTCGGCCTTCGAGGGTCCGAACCTGTTCATCCTCGACGAACCGACCAACCATCTCGACATCGACAGCCGCGAATCGCTGATCCATGCGCTGAACGAGTTTCCCGGCGCCGTCATCCTGATCTCGCACGACCGGCATCTGCTGGAAGCGACCGCCGACCGGCTGTGGCTGGTCAAGGACGGCGCGGTCAACCCGTATGATGGCGACCTGGAAGACTACAAGACGCTGGTCACCGGCGTATCAGGCGACCGCCGCGGCAAGCGCGAGGCCGACAAGGCGTCAAAAGCCGATCGCCGCCGCGATGCGGCAGCGCGCCGCGCCGCTTTTGAGCCGCTGGCGAAGGAGATCCGCGCCACCGAGGCGCTGATGGACCGCATCAGAAAGCGCATCGACGGCATCGAGGACGAGCTGTCCAATCCGGCTGTCTACGAGAAGGACCCGTCGACAGCGACCCGACTAGCCAAGGAGCGCTCGCAACTCGCCCAGACGCTGGCCGGCCATGAGGAGAAATGGCTGACCATGTCGGCCGAATATGAGGAAGGCACGGCCGAGTGATTTACCCTCGCCCTTGTGGGGAGGGTCGATCCGCGAAGCGGAGCGGGGTGGGGGCAGCGCAGCAGTTCACCCCGGCGCTGCGCGCCGACCTTCCCCATCAAGGGGAGGGTGAACCACCGCCGCACCATATCAGGTGGAAAAGACATCTCCCAAAGGCAGCTTATGGGCAAATCTGGCCCTACACGCTACGTCTGGAACCGGCTAACCTCAGTTCATGAACCAGCACGCCAACCTCAGAATCGGCCATTCGGCCTGCCCGCATGATTGCCCGTCGACCTGCGCGCTCGAAGTCGAACTGCTCGACGGCAACCGCATCGGCCGCGTCCATGGCGCCAAGTCCAACAGCTATACGGCCGGTGTCGTCTGCGCCAAGGTCGCGCGCTATGCCGACCGCGTCCATCATCCCGACCGGCTTCTGAAGCCGCTGATCCGCGCCGGTGCCAAGGGCGATGGCGCCTGGAAGGAAGCGAGCTGGGAAGCCGCGCTCGATCTTGTCGCCGAGAAGTTTATCGCATCGGAGGAAAAATCCGGCTCGGAGTCGGTCTGGCCTTATTACTATGCCGGCACGATGGGACTGGTGCAGCGCGACGGCATCGACCGGCTGCGCCATGCCAAGAAATATTCCGGCTTCTTCGGTTCGATCTGCACCAATCTTGCCTGGACCGGCTGGATGATGGGGGCAGGCGCGCTGCGTGGTCCCGATCCGCGCGAGATGGCGAAATCCGACTGCGTGGTGATCTGGGGCACCAATGCGGTGGTGACCCAAGTCAACGTCATGACCCACGCCATCAAGGCGCGCAAGGAGCGCGGCGCGAAGATCGTCGTCATAGATGTCTACGAGAACGCGACGATGAAGCAGGCCGATCTCGGCCTGGTGCTGAAGCCAGGCACCGATGGCGCGCTGGCCTGCGCGATCATGCATGTGCTGTTCCGCGACGGCCTCGCTGACCGCGCCTATCTCGAAAAATACACCGACGACCCGAAAGGGCTTGAGGCCCATCTGCGGACGCGCACGCCGGAGTGGGCGGCTGATATCACAGGTTTGACGGTCGCCGAGATCGAGGCCTTCGCCCGGATAGTCGGCACGACCAAGAAAACCTATTTCCGCCTCGGCTATGGCTTCGCGCGTCAGCGCAATGGCGCCGTCAACATGCATGCCGCATCTTGTATCGCGGCTGTCACCGGCAGCTGGCAATATGAGGGCGGCGGCGCCTTCCACTCCAATTCCGGCATCTTCAAGCTCAACCAGGATGTGCTCGAAGGCACGAAGATGCGCGACCCCTCGATCCGTCATCTCGACCATTCACGCATCGGCCCGGTGTTGACCGGCGCCAGCGATGCACTTTATGGCGGCCCGCCGGTGACGGCGATGCTGATCCAGAACACCAATCCAGTTAATGTCGCGCCGGAACAGCGGCTGGTGAAGCAAGGTTTTATGCGCAACGACCTGTTCACCTGCGTGCATGAGCAATTCATGACCGACACGGCCAAGCTCGCCGATGTCGTGCTGCCTGCGACGATGTTCCTTGAACATGATGACGTCTACAAGGGCGGCGGCAACCAGCACATCACGCTTGGCCCTAAATTGATCGAGCCGCCGGAAGGGCCGCGCACCAACCATTTCGTCATCGAGGAATTGGCTGAGCGTCTCGGGGTCGCCGACCGCCCGGGTTTCGGTCTCACCGAGCAGCAGCATATCGACATCATCCTGGGCAAGCGCGGGCTGGGCAGCTTCGACAGCTTGAAGCAAGACAAATGGGTCGACCTGCAGCCGGATTTCGACACGGCGCATTTCATCAAGGGGTTTGGCCATGCCGATGGAAAATTCCGCTTCCGCGCCGACTGGACCGGGCAGGCGGCACCCAACCGGCCGCCGAAAAGCATGGGCCTGTTCGGCCCAGTGGCGCGGCTGCCGGAATTTCCCGACCATGTCGACTTGATCGAGGTCGCCGACGAGGCGCATCCGTTCCGGCTGGCGACGTCGCCGGCGCGCAACTTCCTCAACTCTACATTCTCGGAGACGCCGGTGTCGAAGGCCAGGGAAGGCCGGCCGGAACTCTTGTTGCATCCCGACGATGCCGCGGAACATGGGCTGGCCGACGGCGATCGCGTCGAAGTCGGCAATCAGCGTGGAGAAGTCGTGCTGCACGCAAAACTCTTCGAGGGCATCAAGCGAGGCGTGGTCATCGCCGAAGGCATCTGGCCAAACAGCGCGCACGAGCGGGGCGAAGGCATCAATGTGCTGACCGGCGCCGATGCGCCGGCACCCTATGGCGGTGCTGCCTTCCACGACAACAAGGTCTGGCTGCGCGCGGCAGGCTGAGAACTCAGTTCCTCACGCGCCAAATCATACCGGCAGGATTTCGGCAGCCTTCCTTCGGTTTCGTCGGTAGCTGATGTCGTCGGCGATCTGCTTTGCCTCGATCGAAATTTCGCGCAGCAGTACGGTGACCGGATTGTGAAAGCCGATGAGATAAAGGCCGAGCTCCGAGGCCCTCGCATTGACGCCGCTGTGGCCCGGCTGGATGCCCGGCTGCAACAATCTGGCATAGCCCGGCCGGAAGCCTGTGGCGAAGATGATCGCATCGAACTCGCCGTGCCTGCCGTCGGCAAAACGGGCGCCTTGGTTGTTGGTACGCTTTTAACGAAGACAATCCCCCGATGACGCTGGGGAAAGATTCAGCTACCTTCTGCTGCGCGGCGGACCTCATTATCCGCTTGGCCGGCGCTCCCTTCCTCCCAAGCGGCGCCGGCCTTCTTCCTCAAGAGCCTGCCGAACTGGAGCGCGAGCTGATGACGACCTCAGCTCCGAGGCCACAGGCGGCATGAGGCAGGACACGAATTTCGCTACGCCAAGTTCCGCCTGCAGTGCTTCGAGAAATGCATCGGAAAGCGCCAGCGAAGCCATCGCCGCCTTCGATCGTTGATCGCGCGTGGATGATCGGCAGGGAACCAAATGCCGTCTCCTCGGTTGGTCCTGCTCCAAAGGAGTGTTGCAAACCATGTTCCGTCTGCTGTTGCCGGCGCCTTGGTCTATGTCGCCTATCGCATCGTCAGGAAGATGGTCGAAGACGTGCCCAATACAGTCGACCCGCTGCTGTTGCCGCCGTTGAAATATGATCGCGAGACCTTGCGCCGACAGTCAGCCGCCATGGGCGTCGATCCCCAGCGCTAGCGGTGACACGTTTCCTCGCTCCGCTAGGCTATGTCTGCTTCGCATCAACGTTGCGAACAAAGCAGAAACGATGCTTGATGGGCGATGAACCTCGCCACCGCTGATTCGACTTTCCGGGAACCGACCGTCCAGCCTGCCTATCTCGCCCGGCTGAACGATGCCCAACGCCAGGCCGTCGAGCATGGCGACGGCAAGATCGCCGGCCCGTTGCTGGTCATCGCCGGCGCCGGTTCGGGCAAGACCAACACGCTGGCGCATCGCGTCGCCCATCTGATCGTCAAGGGAGCCGACCCGCGCCGCATCCTGCTGATGACCTTCTCGCGCCGCGCCGCGTCCGAAATGGCCAAGCGCGTCGAACGCATTGCCGGCGAAGTGCTCGGCCGCGATGCCGCGGTCATCACCGATGCGCTGACCTGGGCCGGCACCTTTCACGGCATCGGCGCGCGGCTGCTACGCGACTATGCGCTGGAGATCGGCCTCCACCCGGCCTTCACCATCCATGACCGCGAGGACTCCGCCGACCTGATGAATCTGGTCCGCCACGAACTGGGTTTCTCGAAGACGGAAGCGCGTTTCCCCACCAAGGGCACCTGCCTTGCCATCTATTCCCGTGCCGTCAATGCTCAGGCGCCGCTCAACGAGGTATTGGGGTCTGCCTTTCCCTGGTGCGCCGGCTGGGCGGAGCAACTGAAGCAATTGTTCGCCGGTTATGTCGAGGCCAAGCAGGCGCAGAACGTGCTCGATTATGACGATTTGCTGCTCTACTGGGCGCAGATGGCGGCCGAGCCTGAAATAGCGGCGCATCTGAGCGGTCGTTTCGATCATGTGCTGGTCGACGAGTATCAGGACACCAACCGCTTGCAGTCCTCGATCCTGCTGGCGCTGAAACCCGACGGCGCCGGGCTGACTGTGGTGGGCGACGATGCCCAGTCGATCTATTCGTTCCGTGCCGCCGAGGTGCGCAACATCCTCGACTTCCCCAAACAGTTCGCGCAGGCCGCAGACGTGGTGATGCTGGAGCGCAACTACCGCTCGACCGAAACCATTCTCGCCGCAGCCAATGCTGTGATCGGCGAGGCCTCGGAGCGCTTCACCAAAAACCTATGGTCGGAGCGCAAGTCGACCGACAGACCGAGGCTAGTGACCGTGCGCGACGAGGTCGAGCAGGCTAATTTCGTCTGCGATACGATCCTGGCCGAGCGCGAGGCCGGCACGGCGTTGAAATCCCAGGCGGTGCTGTTTCGCACCTCGCATCACAGCGGGCCGCTGGAACTCGAGCTGACCCGTCGCAACATTCCCTTCGTCAAGTTCGGCGGCCTGAAGTTCCTCGATGCCGCTCACGTCAAGGACGTGCTGGCGGTGTTGCGCTTTGCCGAAAACCCGCGTGACCGCGTCGCCGGCTTCCGCGTGCTGCAACTGATGCCGGGCATCGGCCCTTCGGCCGCCGCGCAGATAGTCGAGACGATGACGACGGCGCTCGACGAAGCGATGGGCCTGGCCGGTTGGCGCCCGCCACAACGCGCGGCCGATGACTGGCCGCGTTTCGTCTCGCTCTATTCCGGCCTGCGGGCCGGCGCCAAATGGCCGGCCGATCTCGAACAGATCAGGCTGTGGTACGAGCCCCATCTGGAGCGCATCCACGAAGACGCGACGACCAGGCGCGCCGACCTGTTGCAGCTTGAGCAGATCGGTTCGGGCTATGTCTCGCGCGAACGCTTTCTCACCGAACTGACGCTCGACCCGCCCGATGCGACCAGCGACCAGGCCGGCCCGCCGCATCGTGACGAGGACTATCTGATCCTCTCGACCATCCACTCGGCCAAGGGCCAGGAATGGAAGAATGTCTTCGTCCTGAACACGGTCGACGGCTGCATCCCGGCCGATCTCGGCGTCGGCACCAAGGAAGATATCGATGAGGAGCGCCGGCTGCTCTACGTGGCGATGACACGCGCCAAGGACAATCTCAACCTGGTCATGCCGCAACGCTTCTTTCCGCACGGCCAGGCGGCGCGCGGCGACCGCCATCTCTATGCCTCGCGCACGCGCTTCATCCCGGCTTCGATCCTTGCGGCATTCCAACAGGTATCTTGGCCGAGCGCGCAGGCGGCACAGGGCAGGGCGGCCCGGCCGGAGGTCCGCGTCGACATCGGCGCCCGCATGCGGGGCATGTGGAAATAGTCGCGGCAATGCTCCAGCCACCGATCAGGATAGCCCTCGCCGGCGCGCTGGGCCGCATGGGTCGGCAGATGACGGACGCGGTGCAGGCAGATGCGCGGCTGGCGCTTGCCGCCCGCTTCCACCGGCCGGGCATGGTCGGCGAAGGTCTGGTGAGCCGCGACGAGGCGCTTGCCATGGCCGATGTGGTGATCGATTTCACCACGCCGGCTGCGTCCGCCGCGCTCGCCGAAGCCTGCGCCGCGCGTAGCGGGCCAGCACTTGTGATCGGTTCGACCGGGTTCCACGCCGCCGAGCTTGCCGTTATTGCGGCCGCCGCGAAGAGCGTCGCCATCGTGCGCTCCGGCAGCTACTCGCTTGGGCTCAACATGCTGGCCGGATTGGTCGAGCAGGCGGCGAAAGCGCTCGATCCCGACTACTGGGATGTCGAGATTGTCGAGGCGCATCATCGCCACAAGATCGATGCGCCCTCGGGCACCGCCCTGATGCTGGGGCAAGCCGCAGCCGGCGGACGCGGTGTCGATCTGGAGACGGTCGCAAGGCGGGTCCGCAATGGCGTCGTCGGCCCGCGCCCAGCCGGCGAGATCGGCTTTGCGGCGATGCGCGGCGGCAGCATCATTGGCGAACACAGCGTCGGCTTCTGCGCCGAGGGCGAGACCGTGACCCTGTCGCATGCGGCCGGCGACCGCGTCATGTTCGCGCGCGGCGCCATCGCCGCCGCACTCTGGGTGGCGGGGCGCCCACCCGGCGAATATGACATGCGCGACGTGCTGGGACTGGGCGCCCCGGCACGGCATTGCGGCTAATCTTTTTCGCCCAGTGGCTGAAAGCCAGCTGAAAGCTTGGGCGTGCCATGACAGGGTCGCGGTGTCACCGCATAACCGGTCCTCAAGCGGCCGGCGAGGAGGAGAATGCGGCGCAGCTTCACGGCGCGTCGCCCAAGTGGAGGAAGTTTCGTGACCGGTTTCATCTCGAAGTGCGCCTTGCGCACAGCGGCGCTAACCCTTGTCATCGCTGCGACAGGCGCCACGGCGGCATCGGCGGCCGACAAGATCACCATCATCGTCGGCGGCATGGAAAAACAGATCTATCTGCCGGCCGTACTTACCCAGCAGCTCGGCTACTTCAAGGACCAGGGACTCGATGTCGAACTGGTCAATTCGCGCGCCGGCGTCGAGGCCGAGAATGAATTGCTGGCAGGCGCCGTTCAGGGCGTCGTCGGCTTCTACGACCACACCGTCGACCTGCAGTCGAAGGGCAAATACATCCAGTCGATCGTCCAGTTCAGCCAGGCGCCAGGCGAGGTCGAGCTGGTCTCCGCCAAGCATCCCGAAATCAAATCGCCGGCCGACTTCAAGGGCGCCACGCTCGGCGTCACCGGCCTCGGTTCGTCGACCGATTTCCTCAGTCAGTATCTGGCCGTGCGCAACGGCCTGAAGCCCGGCGACTATACGCTGCTGCCAGTCGGCGCCGGCAACACCTTCATTGCCGCCGTCAAGCAGGATCAGATCCAGGCCGGCATGACCACCGAGCCGACGATTGGCCGATTGCTGAAGACCGGTGAGGCCAGTGTCCTGGTCGACATGCGTACCCCTGAAAAGACCAAGGAAGCGCTGGGCGGCCCCTATCCGGCGGCGTCCTTCTACGTCCAGTCCGCTTGGCTCGAAGACCACAAGGATGAGGCACAGAAACTCGCCAATGCCTTCGTCATGACGATGAAGTTCATCGCCACGCATTCGGCCGAGGAGATCGCCGACAAGATGCCGAAGGACTACTACGCTGGCAACAGGGACCTCTACGTGCAGGGGCTGGCCGGCGGCAAGGCGATGTTCACGCCGGACGGCCGCATGCCGGCCGACGGCCCGCCAACCGTGCTCAAGGTCCTCTCGACATTCTCCAAGAGTCTGCAGGGCAAGCAGATCGACCTGTCGAAGACCTATACGACGACGTTCGTCGACGCCGCCAAGTAGCGTCGCCCGACGGGCACGGCTTCCCGTCTCCGCTCGTTGAAGAACAACGGCTTGCTCCGCTTGCTTGAATCTAGCCGGCAGCGGCACGGCCTTGCCGGACCACCAGGAGACCCGCGGCAGCGTTGCGGGCTCCCTTGCCCCATCGCGACAGGAGTGTGTCATGCAACTGCAACCCATGGCGGCCGAGAAGCCGTCTCAGGCCACGCCGCCAGCTGACGCCGCGATCGCCATCGACGACGTGACGTTGCGCTTCGTCACGCCGGACGGCCACATGATGACGGCGATCCGCGATTTCACCATGACGGTGGCGCGCGGCGAATTCGCTTGCGTCGTCGGGCCGACCGGCTGCGGCAAGTCGACGACGCTCAATCTCGTCACCGGGCTGCTGCGGCCGACGACAGGCAATGTCCGTGTCATGGGCAGCCCCGTCACCGATATCAGCCGCGACATCGGCTTCGTCTTCCAGGCTGACGCGCTGTTTCCCTGGCGCAGTGTCATCGACAATGTCGCCGCCGGCCCGCTCTATCGCGGCATGCCAAAGGCGCAGGCCTATGAGCTGGCGCGTGACTGGATCGCCCGTGTCGGCCTCGGCCGCTTCGAAAAGCACTATCCGCACCAGCTTTCCGGCGGCATGCGCAAGCGCGTCGCGCTCGCTCAGACCTTCATCAACCAGCCCAAGATCCTGCTGATGGACGAGCCGTTCAGCGCGCTCGACATGCAGACGCGCACCGCCATGCAGGACGAGCTGCTGGGTCTGTGGTCGCAGCAGAAGTCTTCCGTCGTGTTCGTCACTCACGATCTGGAGGAGGCAGTGGCACTGGCCGACAAGGTCTATGTGCTGACGGCCGGGCCGGGCACGGTCAAGAGCGTCTACCGCATCGACCTGCCGCGTCCGCGCGTCATGGCCGACATTCGCTACGACCCGAAATTCGTCGAGATCGCCAAGGTGATCTGGAACGACCTGCGCGAGGAAGTGCAACTCGGCCAGACCCGCACCTTGCAAACCGGCCATTAAAGCGGGTCGCCGACCCGCTCTAATGGTTTTGTTTTTCGCAATTCCGGACGGAAAACCGCTTGGCGCTTTTCCTGGAATTGCTCTGAGAGGAGACGCTGCCATGACCGCCATATCTCCCACTTCCCAGGCCGCCGTCCGCGATGCCTCCATCGCCGTTGCCGAAGGCCGGGCAAAGGCGCGGCTGCGCCGCCGGCATGCGCTGGTCATCGGCCTACGCCTGGCTATCCTGGTCGTCTTCCTCGGCCTATGGGAACTCGGTGCCGACCACAACATCATCGATCCGTTCTTCTTCGCCAGCCCGTCCGGTATCTGGGACCAGATCTGGGTGTGGGTCACCGAGGGCACGTCGCAAGGTCCGCTCTGGGTGCAAATTTATGTGACACTCGAGGAAACCTTCCTCGGCTTCGTCATCGGCGCCGTCGGAGGCATCGCCGCGGGCATCATCCTCGGCCGCAACCGGCTGCTGGCGGACGTCTTTTCGATCTACATCAAGATCGCCAACTCGGTGCCGCGCGTCGTGCTGGGCTCGGTGTTCATCATCGCGCTCGGCCTCGGCATGGCCTCCAAGGTGGCGCTCGCCGTGGTAATGGTGTTCTTCGTCGTTTTCGCCAACGCCTTCCAGGGCGTGCGTGAGGCCGACCGGGCGATGATAGCCAACGCCCAGATCCTCGGCGCTTCGCCATTCCAGATCACCCGCACCGTCATCATCCCGTCGGCGATGAGCTGGATCCTGGCCAGCCTGCATGTCAGCTTCGGCTTTGCCCTGGTCGGCGCGGTGGTCGGCGAATTCCTCGGCGCCAAGCAAGGCATGGGCCTGCTGATCTCCACGGCGCAGGGCGCCTTCAACGCCAATGG
Source organism: Mesorhizobium sp. M1050 (assembly GCF_040318715.1). Lineage (NCBI taxonomy): Bacteria > Pseudomonadati > Pseudomonadota > Alphaproteobacteria > Hyphomicrobiales > Phyllobacteriaceae > Mesorhizobium > Mesorhizobium sp. M1050. The sequence continues at coordinate 94,344 of NZ_JAMYMV010000012.1, forward strand.
TGTCTTTGCCGCCATGATCATCCTGGCGGTGATGGCGCTGGTGGTGGAGTTCATCATCACCCGCTTCGAGAACTACGTCGTCAAATGGCGGCCGACGCCGTTCAACGAGCAGGGGACCTGATCCACTTCGGCATGCCGCGATCAGGCCAAAGGCAATCTTACCTCAACCACCAGGCCACCGGTCGCGCCATCTCCAAGGGTGACGCGTCCGCCGGCATTTTCGATGACCTCGCGCACGATGGCGAGGCCAAGCCCGCTGCCTTCCTCGGTCGAACCGGCAATGCGGTAGAAGCGTTCGAACACATGGTCTCGCTCGTCCGCCGGAATGCCGGGCCCATCATCCGCGACCGTCAGCACGGCTTCGCCGTCTGTGGCCGCCAGTTTCACCGTGACGCTGCCGCCGGCTGCTGAATAGCGAAGCGCATTGTCGACAAGATTGACGATCATCTCGCGCAGCATGGTGCCGTCGCCGATGACCGCTACGGGGCCAGCCTCCTCGAAGCCGAGATCGATCCTGCGAGCGATCGCCGCCGGCGCCTGGGTTTCCAGCACGTGCCGGGCGGCGTCGGTCAGGTCGATGCGGTCGGCTCGCGGCCGCCGGCTACCGGGTTCGGCTCGCGATAGGGTAAGCAACTGTTCGGCCAGCCGCGCCAGCTTGCCGGAGCTTGCCTGCAGCGCCACCAAGGCTTCCTGGCGCGCCTCCGTAGCACTTTCGCGAAGCGCGTAGCTTGCCTGTGTCGACAGCAGCGCCAGCGGTGTGCGCAACTGGTGCGCCGCATTAGCGATGAAGCGGCGTTGGGCCGCCATCTGCGCGCGCACCCGCTCCATGTAGGCGTTCAACGCATCGATCAGCGGCTGAATCTCGCTTTGCGCCCCCGGCACTTCGATCGGATCAAGCTCGCTGCGACCTGGCGAGCGCACCACGTCGCGCAGCCGGATCAGCGGCGCCAGACCGCGACGCAGCCCGAGCAGCACGAAGATGCCGGCAATGGCCACCAGCGCCAGTTGCTGGGCAAAGGCGCTGAGCCACAGCCGTTTCACCATCGCATCATGCCCGGCCGGCGTGACACCAACGGTGACGGATATTGGCGAGTCAGTGCCGGCGCCGACCACCGCATGGCTGAATGTCAGCAGCCGCAGCGCGTGGTCGCGATAGACCGCTTCCATGCTGGGCTGCCTCGGACCCTTGGGCAGGTCTGGGTAGCCGGTCAGCAAACGCCCGCCAGCCGTCTCGACACGATAATAGACGCTGTCGCGATCGCCGGTGTCGAACATCTCGATCGCCGCCGGCGGCACCGTGGCGTCGAGCACGCCGTCGACGATGGCGACCTGTTCGGCAATCGCGCGTGCGGAACCCAACAGCATCCGGTCCGTGACCAGATCGGCGGTCGCCTGCGCGCTGCGGTGGCTGGTCCACAGGTTGATGGTGGCGAGCCCGGCGAGCGGCAACACCACCCAGGCCAGCAACTGCAAACGGAGGCTGCTAATCCTCATGGCGCCAAATCGTCATGACGCAAGAGATAGCCGAGGCCACGCAAGGTGGCGATCTGGACACGAGATCCTTCTAGCTTCTTGCGTACACGGTGCACATAGATCTCGATGGCGCTGGGGTCGGCGTCGGTCTCGAAATCATAGATCGCGGCCGACAACGCCGCCTTGCTCACTGTGCGTCCGGCCTTGACCATCAATTGCTCCAGCACTGCGTGTTCGCGCGGCGTCAGCGCCAGGGTCTCGCCAGCGAGCGAAAACAGCCGGGTATTGGTGTCGAAGACGAGATCGCCGCAGGCAACGACGGGCGCGGTGCGGTCATTGGCGCGGCGCAGCTGCACGCGGATGCGTGCTTCGAGCTCCTCGATCTGGAAGGGCTTGGCCAGATAGTCGTCGGCGCCTTCATTAAGACCCTTGACCCGGCCGTCGAGGCTGGCATTGGCGGTCAGCACGATCACCGGCACTCGGTTGCCGCGCGCCCGCAGCATCCGCAGCACTTCCAGCCCACCCATGCGCGGCAGCGCCAAGTCCAGGATGACAAGCGCGTGGTCGCCGGCGGCCAGAGCGTGCTCGACATCCTCGCCGTCATGAACGATGTCGACGACATAATTCGCCTGACGCAGAGTCTTGCCCAGCCAGTCAGCCAGTTCGCGATTGTCCTCGACGAGCAGCAGCCGCATTTCTATCGCTTTCCTGGAAAGCAGGTCACCCGGAATTCCGCCCGTTCTTCGACCGGCACAGCCAAGGTCGCGTCCGATTGATGGTCGTGCACAAGCGATAATATCGATCTGACGCCAAGGCAAATGCACGGCCGACGGGCACCGTGAATCGCAGCCTCCAAACCAACAGGTTGGAAGCCGCAAAAACACAGCCGGCTGTCATCCGGCGTAGGTCAGGCCCACACAATTGGAACCCTTTCGGCGCTCGGAAGAGAACGCTGGAACCAGCAGGTCCAGACAAATCGAACCGATCGGTTCGTTTTCTGTTGACGGACCGTGCAGCGTGGGGTGAACGACCGGCTCGGTGCACGGTCGCGCCCGCGGTGGTGATGTATGTTAACAACTTGATTTTGAACGTAAAATTATGATTGCCAAGGCCATTTGTCGAATTTCAAGGGCCGAAATCTCACAATCTTTGGAACATCTTCGTGATTGGAATCCGCGGCAGGGCAAACCCATCTCGGGGACGTCCGAGCGACGCGAAATTCCTCCCAAGGGCACGCACTAGACGGACAGAACAGAGAACCATTGGAGTAAATAAAATGACCAAGATCGCACTCACCGCCGCCGCCATTCTCGTTGCCACGGGCACCGCTTTCGCCGGCAGCGACAATTACGGCTCCTACAATGCCAACCAGCCGGTTCCCAATCAGTCGACTTCGAGCCAGTCGACTTCGAGCCAGTCGATTTCGGGCCAGTCGACTTTCAACATCGACACCACGCGCACCGGCTCGATCCTGAAGCCCTCGAAGGCACAGGGCGACGCCAACGCCAAGGTGCCGGGTGAGTCTGGCCGGGGCATTTGGGGCCGCTAATCCAGGCAAGTCTTGACTACCAAGTCTTGACTACAAAGAGCGGTGGGCTTGGCCCGCCGCTCTTGTTTCTTGCGCAGAGTAGCACCAGTCGGGGGCGCTGCCCCAAGCGGCCAATTTTCGCTGTCGGCAACAAACAGTTCTCGGCCAAAAATAAAATCGGATTGACCGGGGTCCGCTGCATGGCAGGCTTGGTCTGCCGCGCCTGGATTCTAGTCCAGATCCTTCGGCCGCAGACAATGTGTCAGCCGGGCGCAAGACAAGGCCGACCAGTCGCCCTCGAAAACGAAGCGCACGACGGCTGCCGTCGGGAATTTTTCAGCGAGCTTCTTGCGCGCCTTGGCCTCCGACCCTGGCCCGGCAAGCTGGTTGGCCAGATCTTCCAGACCCGGATTGTGTCCCACCACAAGCACGCTGCCGTCCGACGGATCGACCTGACGAATCTGGCTTAGGATATCCGCCGCCGAAGCATCGTAGAGCGCCTTGGCAAATGCGACCTTGGGATGCGCAGGCAGTTCCGCCGCCACCAGCCGCCAGGTGTCGCGGGTGCGCAAGGCCGGCGACACCAGCGCCAGTTCCGGCAGCCAGTCGCGCGACGCAAGCTCACGGCCCATCAAATGTGCTGCCTTCAATCCGCGGTCGGTGAGTGGACGGTCGAAATCATCGAGATCAGGGTCGTCCCAGCTCGATTTGGCGTGGCGAAGCAGGAGAAGCTGTTTCATCGCCACGCTCTCGACACTCACGGCGTGATGCGCGCCAGATGCTCGAGGTCGGCTTCCTCGCGCAGCGGGTCGGGGGCCATCACCACCGAGGTGCTGTTGTCGGCATCATCGGCAAAGTGGGCAAGCACGGTGCGGCCGGCCTCCATGCGCGCCTTGCCCTCGGCGACCAGCCCCAGCGCCAGCGGATAGAGCCGGTGCTCGGCCTTCAGCACACGGGCAGCCAGCGCGTCCGCGCTGTCGCCGATCATCACCGGCACGGCAGCCTGGGCGATGATGGGGCCGTCATCCATCTCGGATGTGACGAAATGCACGGTGCAGCCGTGGATGCGGATGCCGGCGGCGAGTGCACGCGCATGAGTATCGAGCCCCTTGAAAGCAGGCAGCAGGGCAGGGTGGATGTTGATCATGCGGCCCTGCCATTTCTGGACGAAGCCGGGGGTGAGGATGCGCATGTAGCCGGCCAGCGCCACGATCTCGGCGTTGAATGCCGCGAGCGCTGCGTCGATGGCGGCGTCATGAGCCTGCTTGCTGCCGTGATCGGCGCGCGGAATGACCTGCGTGGCGATGCCGCGCGCCCTGGCGATGCCGAGGCCGGCAGCGTCGGCCTTGTCGGAAATGACGCCGACGATCTCGGCCGGGAAGGCCGGGTCGCTGGCTGCCGCGATCAGCGCGGTCATGTTGGAGCCGCGTCCCGAGATCAGGACAACGGTGCGTTTCTTCTGCGCGCTCATAGGCCGATCGAGCCCCGATAGATGACGCCGGCATCTCGGCGCGGCACGATGCGGCCGATTGGCGTCACCGTCTCGCCGGCCTCCTGCAGCACGGCGGCAACCTGCGCCGCCTGGCCGGACGCGACCGCCAAAATCATGCCGATGCCGCAATTGAAGGTGCGCATCATCTCTTCCGGCGCCACGCCGCCGGTCTTGGCCAGCCACGAGAACACTGGAGGGACATCGATCGCCTCGAGGTCGAGCTCGGCCGAAAAATCCTTGGGCAGCACGCGCGGAATGTTTTCCGGGAAGCCGCCGCCGGTGATGTGAGCGAGCGCCTTGATACCATGCGTGTTGCGGATAGCCTTGAGGATAGACTTGACGTAGATGCGGGTCGGCTCAAGCAGCGCCTCGGCAAGCGTGGCCTCGTCGTTGAATGGCGCCGGATCGCCCCACGCCAGGCCGCTGACGGCGACGATGCGGCGCACCAGAGAATATCCGTTCGAATGCAGGCCCGAGGAAGCGAGGCCCAGCAGCACGTCGCCTTCGACGATGTCGTCGGTGGGCAAGAGCTGGCCGCGTTCTGCCGCGCCCACTGCAAAGCCGGCAAGGTCGTAGTCGTTGCCGTGGTACATGCCGGGCATCTCGGCCGTCTCGCCGCCGATCAGCGCGCAGCCGGCCTGGCGGCAGCCCTCGGCAATGCCGCCGACGATCGCGGCACCCTGGTCGGGATCGAGCTTGCCGGTGGCGAAATAGTCGAGGAAGAACAGCGGCTCGGCTCCCTGCACGACGATGTCGTTGACGCACATGGCGACGAGATCGATGCCGATCGTGTCGTGCTTGCCGGCATCGATGGCGATTTTGAGCTTGGTGCCGACGCCGTCATTGGCCGCCACCAGCACCGGATCGATGAAGCCGGCGGCCTTGAGGTCGAACAGGCCGCCAAAACCGCCGATCTCGCCATCGGCGCCCGGCCGGCGCGTCGCCCGCACCAGCGGCTTGATCTTCTCGACCATGAGATTGCCCGCGTCGATATCGACGCCGGCCTCGGCATAGGTGAGCCCGTTGGTGAGCCCGTTCCTGCGCTTGCTCGTTTTGGGCTGGCCCGTTTCGGGCTGGCTTGTGTCGCGCTTGCTCATCGCAATTTTCCTGCTCGTTTGCGGGCTCTTCGCATGAACGGCTGCGCCTCGCAAGGATGACGACAGAATGGTTGGCTTTTGCCCCCGATAAAAGCGAGGCCATGGCGCCCTTGTGCAAAATCTCCTCCACCCTCGTTTCTCATCGGAGGCAAAACCTCGCGTCGCCATTTCGCCTCACCCCTTTGCATCCTTGTAAGTAGTTGTTGTTGGTGCTCTGTTGCCAGGCATCAGGCACCGGGGAACAAGCCATGCTCAATCCTTCGCAACAGATCATGAGGCTAGGCCTCGGATTCGCCGTGTCACAGGCGCTGCGCGTCATTATCGAACTCGGTATCCCCGATCTCCTGGCTGCCAGCGAGCGGTCGGTGGATGAACTGGCGGCTGCCACTCAATCGGATGCTGACTCGCTTTATCGTGTAATGCGACTTCTCGCGCCTGAAGGGGTGTTTAGGGAAGTGCTGCCCCGTCATTTCGAGTTGACGGAGGTTGGTGCGGTGCTGCGCTCCGATCGGCCGGGTCCCCGTGACTTCGTCCGTATGATCAACAGCGAGGCCTATCTTGCCTTCGAGCAGCTCCTGCATTCTGTTCGCACTGGAAAGCCGGCCTTCGACAAGGTTTTCGGGAGCCCAAGGTTTGACTGGCTGTCGGAACATCCGGAGCAGGCTGCCTTGTTTCAGAGTGCCATGGTCGCCTTGAGCCAAGGTAGTAACGAGGCCGTTGCCGAAGCTTACGATTTCAAGCCGTTCACGCGGATCGTCGACGTTGGCGGCGGACATGGCCAGCTTCTCTCGGCGATCCTGGCGCGCAACCCTCACCTGGACGGCGTGCTTTTCGATCTGCCTTCGGGCGTCGCGGCAGCACGCCAGGGTGCCGGAGGCGACCTGCCGCGCACCGAATTTGTCGCCGGTAATTTCTTTGAAAGCGTTCCCACCGGTGACGTCTACATCATCAAGAAGGTCGTTCACGATTGGGATGATGGGCGTGCCGCGGAGATCCTGCGAAATTGCCGCAAGGCAATGCTGCCGAACGGGAAGGTGCTTGTGGCCGAGACGCTCGTGCCGCCAGGCGACGAACCGAACCAGATCAAGGGTATCGACGTGGTCATGCTCGCCGTCACTGGCGGCCTGGAGAGAACGCGGACCCAATATGCAAGCTTGTTCGACGCCGCCGGGCTACGCCTTGAACGAGTGATCCAGACCCGAGGACCCATTTCCATCCTCGAGGCGTCTGCGGTCTGACCAAGGAAGGTGTAGCCGCACCTTTTCCGTGAAGGTTAGGGACATCGCATACGCGAGACTGTCGAGATGGCCGAACGGCAGGGCAAAGGGGTGGTTCACACACAGACCTTTGCCCTGTCTGGCGCGCTGCTCCCTTGCGATCCTCCTCCGTCTCCATCATGTATCAGAAAGCAAACCCGGCAGGCACGCTTTGACCATCCCCAATCTGATCACCATCCTGCGCTTTGTTCTGGTGCCGGCGGTGGTGCTGGCAATGCTGCAGGCAAGCTGGGACTGGGCCTTTGCCGGGTTTCTCGTTGCCGGCATTTCCGACGGCGTCGACGGTTTTATCGCCCGCCGGTTCAACCAGCAGTCAAGGCTCGGCGCCTATCTCGACCCGATGGCCGACAAGCTGCTGCTGGTTTCGGTCTTCGTCGTCATGGGCTTTATCGGGCAATTGCCGCTGTGGCTGGTCATCACCATGGTGTCGCGCGATGCGTTGATCGTCTGCGCGGTCCTATTGTCCTCCGTCATGGCTCATCCGGTCGAGATGAAGCCGCTTTTCGTGTCGAAGGCCAACACCGCCATCCAGATCGTGCTCGCCTCGGTGGTGCTCGGCGAACTTGCCCTGTCGGTTCACCTCGACCCGCTAAGGCCAGTCCTCATATTGCTGTCCGGGGTCTTGACCGTGGCTTCGGCCGCGGCCTATCTCGTGGCTTGGCTGAGGCATATGAGCGGCTATGGCGAAGGCTCCAAACCGGACACCTGACCAGGAATCAATCGAAGCGGCCGCCGAGGCTGCGGCGGCAGGCGAAACTGCGTCTCTGGCGTTTCGCCGCCAGATCCGCTTCTGGTTGATCAGCGCCGTCCTGCTGGCGGTGTTCCTTTACGTCTTCTCAGGCATCCTTTTGCCGTTCGTCGCCGGCATGGTCCTGGCCTACTTCCTCGATCCGGTCGCTGACCGGCTGCAGCGGCTCGGCCTCTCCCGCTTCATGGCGACGGTGGTCATCCTCATCGCCTTCCTCATCGTGCTGGTGCTGGCCTTCGTCATCCTTATTCCGGTGCTGGCGACGCAGATGGCCGATTTCGCCGGCAAATTGCCGGAATACCTGACCCGGCTGCAGAGCCTGATCACGTCTTTCGATCCGAAATGGCTGGAACAGAAATTCGGTGTCAACGCCAATGGCCTGCGCGACGGGCTGAATTCGCTGCTGACCTCCGGCTTCGGCCTGCTCACCACGGTCTTCACCTCGATATGGAGTTCCGGCGTGGCGCTGGTTTCGGTGGTCAGCCTGTTCGTGGTGACGCCGGTGGTCGCCTTCTACATGCTGCTCGACTGGGACCGCATGGTGGCAGTCATCGACAGCTGGGTGCCGCGCGACAATGTCGCGACGGTGCGCGCCATCGCCAAGGACATCAACACCGCCACCGCCGGCTTCGTGCGCGGCCAGGGCACGCTGTGCCTGGTGCTGGGCGCCATGTATGCCACCGGGCTGACGCTGACCGGGCTGAATTTCGGCATCCTCATCGGTCTGTTCGCCGGGCTGATCTCCTTCATTCCCTATGTCGGGTCGCTCACCGGACTGGTGCTCGCCGTCGGCGTAGCCTTCGTCCAGTTCTGGCCGGACTGGACGATGATCGTCGCCGTCGCGGTGGTGTTCTTCATCGGCCAGTTCATCGAAGGCAACATCCTGCAGCCGCGACTGGTCGGCAAAAGCGTCGGCCTGCATCCGGTGTGGTTGATGTTTTCGCTGTTTGCGTTCGGCGCGCTGTTCGGCTTCGTCGGCTTGTTGATCGCGGTGCCGGCTTCTGCTGCCGTTGCCGTGCTGGTGCGGTTTGCCATCGCCCGCTATCTCGAATCGCCGCTTTACAAGGGCCACGGCGCGGCGCCTGTGCCGCAGCTTCCGGAAGATCGCGGCGGCGGCCACCGCACGCAATCGCGTCGCTGAAGTGACTGCCCAGCCAACCGACCCGCCGCGCCAGTTGCCGCTCGATCTCGGCCATGGCACCGGCTACACGCGCGACGAGCTCGTCGTCTCCGGCACCAACAACCAGGCTGTAGCTTTGGTCGATCGCTGGCCGGACTGGCCTTCGCAGGTGGTGGTGCTGGCCGGTCCCGCCGGTTCGGGCAAGACACATCTGGCCTCCATATGGCGCAAACGTGCCGACGCGGTGGCGGTCGACGCCAAGCGTATCGGTGACAGCATCGCCAATCTCGGCGCCCGCGCGGCACTGATCGACGATGTCGATAAAGGAGCGATTGATGAACAAGGCTTGTTCCATCTGATCAACGCGGTGCGCGGTGCCGGCTCGACACTGCTCCTGACGGCGCGCCGCTTTCCGTCGGCCTGGGGTGTCAGGCTGCCTGACCTTTCCTCACGATTGAAGGCGGCGGCGACGGTCGAGATCCATGAGCCCGACGATCTCTTGCTCGCCGGCGTCATCACCAAGCTTTTCGCCGACCGCCAGGTCGAGGTCGAGCCGCATGTCGTGCAGTATCTGGTGCGCCGCATCGAGCGCTCGCTGGCGACAGCGATGCGCGTGGTGGAAAGGCTGGACCGCACCGCGCTCGAGCGCAAGACGCCGATCACGCGCACGCTCGCCGCAGAAACCGTCAGTGCCATGGATGAAGGGCAGGGCGAGTTCGAGATTTAGGCTGAATTTAGGAGGCTGATCTCACAGCCACATTCTGGCAAAATGGCGGACCAAGAGGTAGACGGCTGAGTGGGCGGCGATATAGCCGGCGGCAACCAGCACAAACATCCCTATACTGGCACGCCAGGAGCGGGAGACGATGGCGCCTGGGGCCTGCCTGACCTGTCTGCGGCTTTCCCGGTTCCACATCGCCAGTGCTGCGCAGGCAGTCGCCCACGTCACCATGAAGGGAACCGTTATGCCGGCATAGGCAAGGTGGGCCGGTCCAAACAGCGACACCCAAGCATCGATCCCAAGCATCTGAAATTCCCCGTTTGCCGAAGTTCGAGCGGGCAATGGCACCCGCATTGCTGCCCTCAGACTTGCACCGGCAAGCTGTTGCGACAAGGCCGACCGCCGGAGTTGGCGCAGGGCGAACACGCATTTGCGCCCGGGGCATTTGCAATTTTTCAGGGAGTGGTCGGAGTGGAGAGATTCGAACTCCCGACCCTCTGGTCCCAAACCAGATGCGCTACCAGGCTGCGCTACACTCCGAACGGTCTGTTGCCTATTCATTTCAGTGGAGCATGGCAAGTGCAAAAACCTTGCCGCCATGCGCATTGCGCAGTAATGACGGTCGAAGGGCGGCGATGCTGCCTTGCACAATAACGAGGTGGCCATGTCCGCGCGCATTTTCAGCCCTGCCAAAACCGCGATGCAGTCCGGCACGGCCAAGACCGGCTACTGGGTGCTGGAATTCGACCCCGAGACGCGCAAGAAGATCGACCCGCTGATGGGCTATACGACGTCGCGAGACATGAGAAGTCAGATCAGGCTCACCTTCGATACCCGCGAAGAGGCGGTGGCTTATGCCGAAAGGGAAGGGCTCGCTTACCGCGTCGAGGAGCCGAAAGAGACCAAGCGCCGCCAGATTTCCTATGCGGAGAATTTCCGCTATGACCGCAGGACGCCCTGGACGCATTGAACGGCAGCCAGCGTCAAGTATCCAGCCGGCCCAACGGCCGGCCAGCGGTCCCGTAGCTCAGCTGGATAGAGCACCGGCCTTCTAAGCCGATGGTCACAGGTTCGAATCCTGTCGGGATCGCCAATAATTTCAAAGACTTGTGCCGATGGTCTGATCTATGCCGCAAGTCTTGGCATCCAGCGACTGCCAGCGCCGCAACTCCATGGCGCAGGGAGCCTAGTCTGGGCTTGCAGCCGACTGGGCGCGGCGATCCGGAATTATTTCGTGATCTGGCAGGGTTGGAACCTTAGCTCCCATGACGCGTTCGGGGCCTTGTATTCGCGGTGCCTCATAAAAAGGCAATGTGCGGGCCGGCGAATGGGCAGGGGCAAAACAAGCGCGGGTTGGGGTAGGAGTATCCAGGTTATGTCGAAACGTGAAATTGGAACGTCCCCTTCGTTGGGGCGGCGTATCGCTGAACTCAAGGCGAGAATGCGGGATGCGGAAATTTCCGACCATGAGATGAAAACGTTTCACAAGGTCGCCGCCATCATGGGGCCGGGCGATGGCTCCCTACGGCTGGATGCCGACGATCTGATCGCGGCATCCTTCGTCCTCGAGACGCTGGGCGAACAGGCCTCCAACCGCTGACATTTCCCTGCACCAGCCCAAAATTCTTATCGTGAGAGCCAGCGCGGCCGCCGTCGGCGGCCGTTGCCGCCCCGGTATTCAATTGGAGGGAAAGTCTTATCAATTTGTTTGCGTTGGTCGGTCATAGTCGCGTCGACTAACGGAGTTGAACGCGATGAGGATCGATCTGTCGCCGACGAGTTGGGGCAGGGTGATCGCTGTGACCACGGCCGGTACGGCATTCTTCATTGCCGTGGCGTTCTTCGTCGATTCCTTTAATTTCCCCTATCTGTCGCGCGAAGCCGTGTGGCGGGCACAGATGACGGACCTGCTGCTGCCTTTGGCGCTGGGCGGATCCTTCCTGTTTTTCCTCATGTGGAAGATACGCCAGCTGGCTATCGCGCAGCGCGACCTGAGCGTCATTGCCGCGACCGACAGCCTGACGGCGGTGCTGAACCGTGGTGCCTTCTCGATGCTGGTCGAGGCCTATTTGGAGCAGACCCGCAAGGAGGAGCAGACCCGTTCGGGGGCACTGCTGATCATCGACGCCGACCATTTCAAGTTGATCAACGACCGCCTGGGCCACGACTGCGGCGATCAGGCGCTCAAGCTGATAGCGCAGGCGATCAAGGGGCAATTGCGTGGCGGCGATATTGTCGGCCGCATCGGCGGCGAAGAATTCGGCGTGTTTCTTCCCGGCGTAGATCCCTCGCAATCCTGGATGGTTGCCGAAAGCATCCGCCGACGTATCAGGGAGATGGACTTTTCGCCCGGCGGCAGACCTTGCCCGCTTTCCGTCAGCATCGGCGGCGCGAGTTTTACCGGCCCGATCACCTATGAGGAAATTTTCTCCGCCGCCGACAGAAGGCTTTACACGGCAAAGTCGAACGGGCGCGATCAGGTCAGCTTCGATCCGGCGGGGACCGCTCCGGTGCCTCAACCCAGCGTCACCACCGTGCATTGAGATTAGCCCGATCAATCGCAACCGCGAAACCGTCGCGTCCCGTCACAATTGTGGACAAGAACCTCGGACACCCCACTGATTTGTGAAGGCTTCGACGTAGACGGCGCTTTCGCTTTGCCGACATCGCGCTAAAGTGTCCGCAGCCCTGCCGGGGCTGGACGAATCGAGCAGGGCCTCCTTCGCATGACATTGATGAGCGCGGCGGCTCTGCTGATCCTTGTCCTGACTTACGCCGGTGTCGCCATTGGCCGCATCCCTGGCCTGCGTCTCGACCGTGCGGGGATCGCGTTGCTCGGCGGGGCCGCGATGATCGCCATCGGCGCGCTCAGCATGGAGGACGCCTACCGGGCGATCAATTTCGACACCATCACGCTTCTGCTCGGCATGATGATCGTGGTCGCGCATCTGAAAGTGTCGGGCGCTTTTCGCGGCCTTGGCGCCATCGCCATCGAACATGCGCATGCGCCCTTCATGCTTTTGGTGATGGTGACGCTGCTGACCGGCGTGCTGTCGGCCTTCCTGGTCAACGACGCCATCTGCCTTGTCATGGCGCCGATCGTCGTCCACGTCACCCGCATCATCAAGCGCAACCCGATCCCCTATCTGATCGCCACCGCCACCGCGTCGAATTGCGGCAGCGTCGCCACCATCACCGGCAATCCGCAAAACATGGTCATCGGCGCGCTGTCGGGCATTTCCTATCCGGCCTTTTCGGCGGCACTCGCTCCGGTCGCGTTGTTCGGCCTCGTCGCGGTGGTTGTCATCATCCGCATCGTCTACCGGGCCGAATTCGCACGCACGGTCCAACTGACGCCCGAGGTCGCGCGCGGCCGCATGCACAAGGGGCAGGTGCTGAAGGCGGTGGTGGTCTGCATCGGACTGGCAATTGCCTTCTTCGCCGGCGTGCCCGTCGCCAAGGCAGCCCTCGTCGGCGGCGCGATCCTCTTGCTCACCCGTGCCATCAAGCCGGAACGCATCTACCGCGAGATCGACGGTCCGCTGCTGTTCATGTTCGCCGGCCTGTTCATTGTCGTCGCCGGCGCCGAAAAGACGCTTCTTACCTCGGATATGATTGCCTCGGCGAAGAACCTCGGCCTCGACGATGTCTGGCGCCTGTCCGGCTTCACCGCGGTGCTCTCCAACATCATGAGCAATGTCCCGGCCGTGCTGGCGCTGCGGCCCTTCATACCCGGCCTCGGAAACCCCGAGCGCGCCTGGCTGGTCGTCGCCATGAGCTCGACGCTGGCCGGCAATTTCACGCTGCTTGGTTCGGTCGCCAACCTGATCGTCGCCGAACAGGCACGGGCCGCCGGCACGCCGCTGTCATTCGGCGCCTTCTTCAAGATCGGCTTGCCATTGACGCTGATAACGCTTGGTATGGGCACGGCATGGCTGGCGTTCTAAACCTGGCTGCCTGAAATCCGCGCCCGCACAAGCGTCGCTGCGGCGCGGCCGGCCGCCTCGATATAATCGGGGTTGCGGTGGATCAGCATGATCGAAAACGAGCCGTCGATCAGGAGCACGACCTCGCGTGCCAAGGCTTGCGGCACTCCGAACCGGCGATCGCCAGCATCCTCACGGCGGTGACGCGCGGCCTCGACCAGAGCATCGCGGAAGGCCTGCTGGTCGAGGCCGAGCAGTTCGCCCGCATGGCCTCGACCGCCGATTTGCGCGAAGGGCTCGATGCCTGGATCAAGCGGCGCGCGCCGAGCTATGACGGCTCATGGACGCATGTCGCGCGCCCCGACGAGGCCAGGCGGACCTTGTTGGCGCAGGATCAGGGCGCCACCACCAAGCGGCCTTTCATGTTGGGGTGAAAGCGGCAGAAATAGTCGACCGATCCCGCCGCCTTCAATGTCAGGCTCGCGGATTTCTTCGGCGGGATCATCACCTCCCAGCCGTCTTTCACCGTGGCTGTGTGGGCGAACATATCCTTGTTCACCCACTCGATCGTGTCGCCGATCTTCGCCTCGACGGTGGCCGGCGAGAACACCAGTTTGTCGATGGTGACCCGGATGGTTTCCGCTTGCGCCGGAATGATACCGACGGCCAGCATCAACGCAATCCACGGAGGGCGTTTCGGCATGCACCCGGCCCTTACTTCAGCATGCCTGCGACGTGTTCGGCATGCTGCTCATGGCCCTGGAAAATCTTCAGCCCGGTTTCCAGCAGGCTCTTCAATTCGGCATTCTGCGCCGACGGGATGAGCAGCGTTTCAAGAGCGCCGTCGACCTGCTTGTGATAGGCCACCTCATTGTCGACATAAGCCTTGTCGAAGGCCGCGCCCTTGAGCTTGGCGAGTTTCGCCCGCTCCTCCTCCGCCGCTTTGGTCAACGCCTTGCTGGTGGCGTTGTTTTCCGGCGTGACCTTGAGTTTCTTGACCAGATCGAGCGCCTGCACGTTCACCGCCTCATGGTCGCGGATCATGTCCTTGGCGAAGTCCACGACTTCCTTGTTCTTGGATTTCTTGATCGCCTGCTTGGCGGCCTCCACATCGAGCACGCCGGCGGTGTAGGCGATATGGGCGATCTGCGGGTCGGTCGGCTTGTCGGCGGCTTGCGCAAATGGGGCAGTGCCAAGCAGCAGCAGGGCGGCCAGGGCAGCGGTGTTTCGGATTAGCATGGCATCTCCTTCGCCCGGACGCAGGGTCGCGCCGGACAGCGTTTTTCGGTTGACGATCATTGGATGCGGGACGGCGGCAAACGTTCCCGTCAAAATAAACTGAATCCGCCGGAGTCAGCTCTCCAGCCCGAGCCGCCGCATGACCGCGCTGGTAAGCCTTTCGCAACGGCGGCCGGCGAAGGGGAAGGCATCGAGCAGCACCGGCCCGATCTGGTCGTCCAGCGCCTTGCGCACCAGGGCACGGGCGCGGTGCAGCCTTGTCTTGACGGTTTGCGGCCGCACGCCGAGCAGATCGGCGGTCTCTTCGATGCTCAGCCCCTCGATCACACGTGCCACGAACACGGTTCGGTAGACATCGGGAAGGCTGTCGGTGGCCTGTTCGACCAGTTGGAGGATCTGCCGTTGCGCCATCGTCCGTTCCGGATCGTCGCTGGGGTTGAGGGGAAACCTGATGATCTCGGCTTGCGGGTTTTCCGGCATTGCCACCGTTCGGCGCCTCTTGCGCAGACGGCCGAGCGCCTCGTTGATGACGATGCGCGACAGCCATGTGGCCAGCGAAGAGTCGCCGCGAAAGGCATCGAGATGGGCGAACGCCCTGACATAGGCCTCCTGCACGATGTCCTCGGCCTCGCTGTCATTGCGCACGACGCCGCGCGCGATCCTGTAGAGCCGTTGGTTGTGCATCTTGATAATGGTGCGGAAGGCATCGCCCTCGCGCGCCAGGGCGCGCCGCACGAGTTGCACGTCGCCCGATGCGGACGACACGGCCGTCAAAACAGCAGGCATGGCCAGTTTCCTCAACCCGATCTCTGGACCGGAACCTCGATTGAGAGATTGGACGCTGTTGCCGGCAAAAGGTTCCCGACGATCTTTCTCCGGGTCCGGCGGGGTTAAGCTACCGCATCCAATGAAGGCTTGCCAGCAGCCTGCAGGCGCGCCGTTGCCGCCAGGAGATCGGTCTGGGTGATCAGGCCGAGGATCCGCTCGTCGTCGTCGACTATGATCACCGCATGGCTGCGGCCATCGGTGAGCACGGGCAGCAGGCCCATGGCGGCGAAATCGGCGCCGGCGGTCGCGGCGGGCGATATCACGGATGCAACCGAACCGCAGGCCTGGGTCAGTTCCCGCAATCCCACGGTGCCCGCCAGCCTTGCCTCCGCGTTGACGACCGGCAAGGTGCGGATGTTGTGGTCAAGCAGCAATTGGCGCGCCGCCTCGGCCGACGTGTGTGCGTCGACCGAGATCACATCGCGCGACATGATGTCCTCGCACAGAACGGTTTTGTGCGCGCGCACCATCGCCTGCAATTCGACTTGCCGCAGCAGCCGGTCGAGATCGCTGCGATCGATATCGAACGTCTCGTCGAGTGCGCCAAGCGCGGCATCGATGTCTTCGGACCGGAAGCCGACGCGCGACTGTGCAGGCGGATCGCTGGTGCCATGGCTATTCGCCGGCGCTGCAACCGTTACATGCGGATAATTGCGCCGGGCCAGTCTGTGGAAGCCGTATCCGAGTGCCACCAGCAGGATCGAGTTCAGCGCCACCGGCACGAACGGAAACAGGAAGCCGGCGCTGATGACGGCGGGCCCTCCCAGCACCGCGGTCAGGGCGGCCGCCCCGCCTGGCGGATGCAGGCAACGCGTGAACGACATTGCGGCGATGGCCAGTGCCACCGCGATGCCGGTGGCAAGGGCGGTTTCGTGGATGAAATGCGCCGCGATCACGCCGACTAGTGCCGAAATCGTGTTGCCGCCGATGATCGACCATGGCTGCGCCAGCGGGCTGGCGGGCACGGCGAACAGGAGCACGGCAGACGCCCCCATCGGCGCCACCAGCAGCGGCACGTGCGGGCCGTTGCCGAGCACAAGGCTGGCGATGACACCAGTGAGCGCAATGCCGACCGTCGCGCCGATACAGGCGACGAGGCGTTCGCGCAGCGTCGCGCCGGCAAGAATGGGAACAAAGAGGCGGAACGCCATGACGTCGAAAAACTTCTGCCGTATTCCAGGGAAAGTAGAAATCGTGATGATCGCAACGCAATGGCGCGACTTCACGAGATTTGAAAGCCAAATTGATCCGCGAAGTCGCGTTTTGTGGGAATAGAATTCCGTGACTTCTGATCGTTCAGGCTGTCGCCGCGGCGGTCAGGCCGCGCGAAATGTCGGCTTTCAAATCGTCGACATCCTCGAGGCCGATCTGCAGGCGGATCAACGGGCCTTCATAGGGCGCTTTCGCGACAACGCGGTCGCCGAGCCAGACCGGCACCGCAAGGCTCTCATAGCCGCCCCAGGAATAACCGAGGCCGAAGATCCGCAGCGCGTCGAGGAAGGCGTGCTGCTGCTTCTGGCCGCCGCCGGCAAGCACGATGGAAAAGATGCCGCTGGAGCCGGAGAAGTCGCGCTTCCACAAAGCGTGGTCCGGGTGGCTGGGAAGGGCAGGGTGGAGCACGCGCGCCACGCCTTCCTGGCCTTCGAGCCAGGAGGCGATGGCGAGTGTGCTGCGCTGATGGTGCTCCAGGCGCACGCCCATGGTGCGCAAGCCGCGCAGCACCTGGTAGACATCGTCTGGCCCGGCGCAGCAGCCAAGCGTGCAGAAACTCTCATAAAGATGCTTCCAGCAGCTGTCATTGGCCGACACTGTGCCAAGCAGCACGTCGGAATGGCCGGCCGGGTACTTCGTCGCTGCATGGATCGAAATGTCGACGCCATGGTCGAGCGGACGGAAATACAGCGGCGTCGCCCAGGTGTTGTCCATCATGACGATCGCGCCTGCGGCGTGCGCCGCCTTGACGATGGCCGGGATGTCCTGCACCTCGAACGTGTTGGATGCCGGCGATTCCGTGAACACCACCTTGGTGTTGGGCTTGATCAACGCCGCGATGCCGGCGCCGACCTCGGGGGCGTAGTACTCGACGTCGACGCCCAGCCGCTTCAGCATCGTGTCGGCGAAGTTGCGGGTCGGGTGATAGACGCTATCGACGATCAGCAGATGGTCGCCAGCCGACACGAAGGCGAGCAGCGGCACGGTTACCGCCGCAAGGCCCGACGGCACCACGATCGTGCCGGCCGAGCCTTCCAGCGCATCTATGGCGTGGGCAAGGGCATCTGTCGTCGGCGTGCCGCGCGTGCCATAGGTGTATTTCTGGCTGCGTGCCGCCATCGACGCCGCGTCACGATAGAGCACGGTCGAGGCATGCACCACCGGCGGATTGACGAAGCCGAAATAGTCATGCGGATTGTTGCCTGAATGGGCAAGCCGCGTGTTGATGCCCATCTCGCCGCTAACGTGCCCGCTGCCGTCTTTCGCCATTCTGCGTCGCCTTGTTTGACAAGCCGCTAGCCATAGTGCGGCGTCATGGACCGTGCAACAGCCACCGGCCGCCAGGGGATAGACTTCGAATATGCCAATTCGTCGCGGCAAAAGATGGCGATTGGGGTGCGCCGCGACCCGGCGGTGCGTTGCCGCTAGATGCGCCGTTCTCCGCCGACAGGGCTACGAACTCGGGCCAACGGGTTCCTTCGCCGGCGCGTTAGCTGACAGAGCATCAAACGAAAAACCCGCCTGCGCGGCGGGTCACTGGCGCAAATCGGCACCATAGATAAATATGTACCATAGCTGAGGTCACGGAATCAAGAAAAAATTCCTATCGTGAAAAGTTACCGACACAAAAAGCTGCCGACACCGCCCAACTGGCTGTCGTCAGGTCTTTTGCTAACCTGAGTTCGGAGCCCTATCTCCGCCGATCGGCCTATTGTGGGCGGCCGCGGAAGACATATAATTGTCTTCTAATATTAATCGCCGGATTGCTTCGATCAGATGCTGCCGGATGGTTGTTGCCGGTTGGACTTCTGGTCCTCCACGATCCGGATCGCGCTCACGAAGCGTGGGCGCGGCAAGGGGAGGAATGCCATGCCCGACGTCAAATGGACAATGAAGGCGCGCGAATTCATCAACTGCAACTGCGCTTATGGCTGCCCGTGCCAGTTCAACGCCATGCCGACATACGGTTTCTGCGAGGCGGTTGCTGGCATGGAAATCGAGAGCGGCCATCACGGCGACACCAGGCTCGACGGATTGCGGTTCGTCGGGATTTTCCGCTGGCCCGGCGCCATACACCAGGGCAGGGGCGAAGCCGCGGTGGTTATCGACGAGAGGGCAACCGAAGCCCAGCGCGGAGCGCTGCTTCGCATATTGGGTGGTATGGACACCGAACCGGGTGCGACGATATTCCAGGTCTTTTCGACCACGCTGGAGAAATTCCACGATCCGATCTTCGCCCCGATCGATTTCAACGTCGACGTCGAGGCGCGAACCGGGCGGTTGCACGTCAAGGGTGTGACCGACGGCCATGGCGAGCCGATCAAGAATCCGGTCACCGGCGCGGAACACCGGGCGCGCATCGACCTGCCGCACGGTTTCGAATACGCGATCGCCGAAGTCGGGCGTGGCTGGACCAAGACGACGGGCCCAATCAAGTTCGAACTGGCCGATTCGCACAGCCATTTCGCCAATCTGCATCTCACGCAGAGCGGCATCGTGCATTGAATTGATCCGATGACCGACACGGCCCTTGAGGCGGTGCTGCGGCGCGACCGCGCGGTCGTGACGGCCGCGCTCGTCGTGATTGCCGTGCTTGCCTGGGCCTACGTGCTGTGGCTCGCCGCCCACATGGTCATGACCGGCTCCCCCTTGCCGGACGGCGCAGGCAGTGACATCGCCGGAGTGGACATGTCGAACATGGGCGGCATGGGTATGGGCGCCACCGTGGCGCCCGGTTTCCGGGCCTGGGCACTGGCGGATTTCGCTTTCATCTTCACAATGTGGGCGGTGATGATGGTCGGCATGATGACGCCTTCGGTCGCGCCGATGCTGCTGCTCTATGCCGGCGTCGCTCGCAAGGCGCGGGCGGACGGACGGCCCATCGCTTCGACGGGGTGGTTTTTTGCAGGCTACCTCTCCGTCTGGGTCGTGTTCAGCATTGTGGCGACCGGTGCGCAATGGCTGCTCGCCCGTTTTGCCCTGCTCGATCCGTTGAAGGCGACCGACAGCGCGATCCTCGGTGGCTTCGTTCTGATCGCCGCTGGCCTCTATCAATGGACATCGATGAAGGGCGTCTGCCTGCGTCAATGTCAGGCGCCGATCGCGTTCCTGGCCAGCCATGGCGGGTTTCGCTCCGCTCCGCTCGGCGCGCTTCGACTCGGCGTCGATCATGGCGCCTATTGTCTCGGTTGCTGCTGGGCGCTGATGGCTCTGCTGTTCGTCGGCGGCGTCATGAACGTGCTGTGGATCGCCGGCATCGCCATCCTTGTCTTGCTGGAGAAAACGGTCCCGACCGGCCAATTGATCCCGCGCGTTTCCGGCGCGTCGATGGCTGCTATCGGAACCTGGCTCGTTTTTCGAGTGCTTTGAAAACGGTCCTTGTCTCAAGGCGGTATTGGCTGGCGACCGCCCAATATGCGTTGGATACCGTTGCGCCGAGTCAGTAACGCCTAGGTATTGCCTGGGATGAATTGCGGCTGCCGCGGCCTGCATTTGCGTTGCATGAGTTTTGCCGGCTTGTTTGCGCTGCTGACTAATTCGCGGGCGCGTTTGTCTGCAATTCAGGCATTTGCGGCAATCGGTTTCAAACTCTTTCGGTTTAGGTCATTTCCCTTGACCTCACAGGAATTATCGCCTTCGATGACATTCGTGAATGGGAGGCGTTGCGTCGGTTACGATGCGGGGTGCCGGGAATGGGCCGGAACGGGAACTGCATTCACACGGGAAAAAAGTCAGGGTTTGCCCTGAAAACAGAGAAAAGGGTCTGTGGGTCATGAAACATATTGCTATCGGCATTCTTGGCGCCGCCACGTTTGGGTTGATGGCGTCGGCCGCGTCGGCGGCCACGCTCGACACCGTCAAGGCGAAGGGTTTCATCCAGTGCGGCGTCTCGACAGGCCTGGCCGGCTTCTCGGCGCCGGACGACAAGGGTGAGTGGCAAGGCATCGATGCGGATTTCTGCCGCGCTGTCGCAGCCGCCGTGTTTGGTGATGGCACCAAGGTCAAGTTCACGCCGCTCAGCGCCAAGGAGCGGTTCACGGCACTGCAGTCCGGTGAGGTCGACATCCTGTCGCGCAACACCACCTGGACCATCAATCGTGACACGGCGCTTGGCCTGAATTTCGTCGGTACCACCTACTATGACGGCCAGGGTTTCATGATCAATGCCAAGAAGCTGCCGGGCGTCAATTCGGCGTTGCAGCTTTCCGGCGCCGCCGTCTGCGTGCAGAGCGGCACCACCACCGAGCTCAATCTGGCCGACTATTTCAAGGCCAACAAGATGGAGTACAGTCCGGTCGTCTTCGAAAAGCTGGAAGAGGTCAACGCCGCCTATAACGCCGGCCGTTGCGACGTCTACACCACCGACCAGTCGGGCCTCTACGGCATCCGCCTGACGCTGGACTCGCCGGCCGACCACGTCGTGCTGCCCGAGATCATCTCCAAGGAGCCGCTCGGACCGGCCGTGCGCCAGGGTGACGACCAGTGGTACCACATCGTCAAGTGGACCTATTTCGCTCTGTTGCAGGCGGAAGAGCTTGGCATCACCAAGGCCAATGTCGACGAAATGAAGAACTCGCCCAGCCCGGAGATCAAGCGCGTGCTTGGCCAGGAAGCCGATACCAAGATCGGTACCGATCTCGGCGTCTCCAACGACTGGGTCGTCAACATCGTCAAGGCTGTGGGCAATTATGGCGAAATGTTCGACCGCAATGTCGGTTCGGGCAGCCCGCTGAAGATCGCCCGCGGCATCAACGCACTGTGGACCAAGGGCGGCCTGCAGTACTCTCCGCCGATCCGCTGATCGAAATGTGATCCGGGAGGCAGGTCGTCTGCTTCCCGGTTTCTCTTTCCAGGGGACGGTCGAATGGCATCGCAGGAAGTTCTTCGCGAGGAGCCCAGCCGAGGTTCCTTCATCAACGATCCAAGAGTCCGGGGCATATTCTTCCAGGCGGTGGTCGTCGTTGTGTTGGTGGCTGGCGTCTGGTGGATTGCCCATAACGTCATCGACAATCTGACCCGGCTGCGCATCGCGTCGGGCTTCGGCTTCCTCAAGGGCCG
The DNA here is from genome assembly GCF_040318715.1 of Mesorhizobium sp. M1050. Taxonomy (NCBI): domain Bacteria; kingdom Pseudomonadati; phylum Pseudomonadota; class Alphaproteobacteria; order Hyphomicrobiales; family Phyllobacteriaceae; genus Mesorhizobium; species Mesorhizobium sp. M1050. The sequence goes on from NZ_JAMYMV010000012.1 coordinate 116,063, forward strand.
CGCCGGCTTCGACATCAGCGAGAGCGCCATCGCCTATTCATCGGATTCGACCTATGGCCGCGCCATCCTGGTCGGTTTCCTCAACACCGTGATCGTCGCCGTCGTCGGCATCATCACCGCGACAATAATCGGCTTCATTGTCGGCATCGGCCGGCTTTCGCAAAACTGGCTGATCAGGAAGATCTGCACGGTCTATGTCGAGGTGTTCCGCAACATCCCGCCGCTGCTGGTCATCTTCTTCTGGTATTCCGGCGTGCTTGCCGTGCTGCCGCCGCCGCGCGAGAGCATCAATTTGCCGTTCGGCTCTTTCCTCAACCAGCGCGGCTTCTATTTTCCGCGCGCCGTGTGGGGCGACGGCTCCTGGCTTATCTTCGTCGCTCTGCTTGTCGGCATCGCCATGGCGTGGTTCGTCGCGCGCAAGGCGCGGCAACGGCAGATGGCGACCGGCCAGCAATTTCCGGTGTTTTGGACGTCCGCCGCGGTGATCGTCGGGCTGCCTCTGCTCGCCTATGCGCTGAGCGGCTTCCCCTTGAGTTTCGATTACCCCAAGCAATCGACCTTCAACCTGACCGGCGGCTTCCAGGTCAGGCCGGAGTTCCTGTCGCTGTATCTGGCGCTGTCCTGCTATACCGCCGCCTTCATTGCCGAGATCGTGCGCGCCGGCATCAGGGGCGTCAGCAAGGGCCAGACGGAAGCTGCCGGCGCGTTGGGGTTGCGGCCCGGATCGATCCTGCGGCTGGTCGTCGTGCCGCAAGCCATGCGCATCGTCATTCCGCCGCTGACCAGCCAGTATCTCAACCTGACCAAGAACTCGTCGCTCGCTATCGCCATCGGCTATCCGGACCTGACCGCCACCGCCGGCACGGTGCTGAACCAGACCGGCCAGGCCGTCGAGGGCGTGGTGATCATGATGGTGATCTATCTGGCCATCAGCCTTCTGACCTCGCTCGTGATGAACTGGTTCAACGCCAAGATGGCGCTGGTGGAGAGGTAAGGACATGCAGGAACATGACATGTCCTGGGTGCGCAGCGAAATGGCGCTGGCTGAGCCAGCACCTGCTGGCGTTGCGGGTTTCCAAGCGTGGGTGCGCAAGAACCTGATCGCTTCCACCGGCGACACCATCATGACCATCGCCGGCATCGCCCTGGTGGTGATGATCCTGCCGCAAATCATCAATTGGGCGTTCATCAACGCCGTGTGGACCGGGCCGGACCGGACCGCATGCGCCACCGTGGCGCAAGGCGGCGTCCAGCCGGAGGGCTGGACTGGCGCCTGCTGGGCTTTCGTCAATGCCAAATTCGGACAGTTCATGGTCGGGCGTTATCCGATCGAGGAGCGCTGGCGGCCGATTCTGGTCGCTATCCTGTTCGTGGCGCTGCTGGTGCCGATGCTCATCCCGAAGGTGCCGCGTAAAGGCCTGAATGCCATTCTGCTGTTCTTTGCACTGCCGATCGTCGCCTTTATCCTGCTGGTCGGCGGCATGTTCGGCCTGCCGCATGTCGAAACCTCGCTGTGGGGCGGGCTGCTGGTGACGCTCAGCCTGTCCTTCGTCGGTATTGCAGTTTCGCTGCCGCTTGGCATCGTGCTGGCGCTCGGCCGTCGGTCGAAGATGCCGATCATCAAGACGCTGTGCGTCATCTTCATCGAGACGGTGCGCGGCATCCCGCTGATCACAGTGCTGTTCTTCGCCAGCGTCATGCTGCCGCTGTTCCTGCCGGAGGGCGTCTCGTTCGACAAGTTCCTGCGCGCTTTGATCGGCGTGTCGCTGTTTGCCGCCGCCTATATGGCCGAAGTGGTGCGCGGCGGACTGCAGGCAATCCCCAAGGGCCAGTATGAAGGTGCGGATTCGCTCGGCCTCGGCTATTGGCAAAAGATGTATTTGATCGTCATGCCACAGGCACTGAAACTGGTCATCCCGGGCATCGTCAACACCTTTATCGGCATGTTCAAGGACACCAGCCTGGTCATCATCATCTCGATGTTCGACCTGCTCGGCATTGTGAAGCAGAACTTCTCCGACCCGAACTGGGCAACGGCCCAGACGGCCAGGTCCGGCCTGATCTTCGCCGCCTTCATCTTCTGGCTGTTCTGCTTCGGCATGTCGCGCTATTCAATGTTCACAGAACGTCGGCTCGACACCGGCCACAAACGCTAAACAAAAGACAAAGGGAACCCGTCATGGCCACCGAAAATGCCGTCAGCGCGGAAGAGATCAAGGTCAACGCCGCCAAGATGCAGATTTCGACCACCGATGTCGCCATAGACATCATCGCCATGCACAAATGGTATGGCGAATTCCATGTGCTGAAGGACATCAATCTGAAAGTGATGCGCGGCGAGCGTATCGTCATCTGTGGCCCTTCGGGCTCCGGCAAATCGACGATGATCCGCTGCATCAACCGTCTGGAAGAGCACCAGAAGGGCAAGATCATCGTCGACGGCAAGGAACTGACCAACGATCTCAAAAAGATCGACGAGGTCCGCCGCGAGGTTGGCATGGTGTTCCAGCACTTCAACCTGTTTCCGCATCTGACCATCCTCGAGAACTGCACGCTGGCGCCGATCTGGGTGCGCAAGACGCCGAAGAAACAGGCAGAGGAAATCGCCATGCATTTCCTCAAGCGCGTCAAGATCCCCGAACAGGCCCATAAATATCCCGGCCAGTTGTCCGGAGGCCAGCAGCAGCGCGTGGCCATCGCCCGCTCGCTGTGCATGAACCCGCGCATCATGCTGTTCGATGAGCCGACTTCGGCGCTCGATCCGGAAATGATCAAGGAGGTGCTGGAGACCATGGTTGGCCTTGCCGAGGAAGGCATGACCATGCTGTGCGTCACCCACGAGATGGGCTTTGCCCGCAAGGTCGCCAACCGCGTGATCTTCATGGACCAGGGCCAGATCGTCGAGCAGAACACGCCGGCCGAGTTCTTCGACCACCCGCGCCACGAGCGCACGAAGCTGTTCCTGTCACAGATACTGCACTGATCGTTTTTCCACGGACGAAAAGAGCCCGGCCGAAACCTTGGCCGGGCTCTTTTCGTATGGATCGCCAGGAGGTGGGGCAGATGTGTTGCGCAGGAGCGCCATCGCAGGGCTGCCGTCGATGAAGCGGCTCTGGCGATTTCTCGGCCTGGTGGTTGCGGTGGTAACGTTGACGGTTGCGCTGGGTGCGTTGGTGCCGCGGCCGCTATGGCCGCCGGCCGCCGCGGCAGCACCCGCCGCCACCCACCGCATCCTGGTGCTGAAGAACCCGATCCACACCGACATCGCCATTCCGATCGACGATGCCGTGCGCCAGCGCTTCCGCTTCCTGGTCGACGCCGGCATACCCGCCGACAAGCCGGAGATGGGCTATATCGTCTTCGGCTGGGGTGGCCGCGCCTTCTATCTGGAGACGCCGACATGGTCTGAGTTGAAGGCGGTGCCGGTGATGAAGGCACTGACCGTCGATGCGTCGGTCATGCATGTCGAGGTCGCCGGCGACATCATCAAGGGTCCCGACATTGCCGGCTTCGACATCGGCGAGGAGCGCTTCGCGGCGCTGCTCGATTTCATCGATACGAGTTTTCAGCGGGATCCGAAGGGTCCGATCCTTGTCCCGGATGCGGCCTATTCCAGGTTCGACGGCTTCTACGAAGCCAATGGCCATTTTAATGCATTGGTCGGCTGCAACACCTGGACGGCGGCTGCCTTGCGCACCGCCGGCCTGCGCACCGGCTGGTGGAACCCGCTGCCCGTATCGCTTGGCCTGTCGATGCGGCTTTACAATTAGCGTGGGCATTCCGCGAATTGGCAAGCGTCGCGTTCCTTCACACCCCCCTCATTAGGGGGCGCCCAAAGCCGGCGGCCCACGGGGGGGGGGGGGGCCCACAAACACATTGGTTTTTTAGAGCACGTCGAAAAATATTAGGATGCCGCCG